>NZ_JARAVO010000280.1:0-11758 GCF_033792805.1 Streptomyces sp. PA03-1a | reverse complement strand
GGTTACATTCCGAACCCGGAAGCTAAGCCTTTCAGCGCCGATGGTACTGCAGGGGGGACCCTGTGGGAGAGTAGGACGCCGCCGAACAAATTTTGAGCCCCAGCCCCCGAGTTTCGACTCGGGGGCTGGGGCTTTTCTGCGTTGTCCCGCAATACGCAGAGCCGGCCGTAGGCAGGAGGGGGCAGCTGCTCCCTCCTGCCTACAGAGCCCTTCGTCTTCGTCTCCTACAGTCGGCCGGCGGCCTTGAGGGCGAGGTAGGCGTCCGCCAGCGCCGGTGCGATGTCGGAGGGCGGGGCGTCGACGACGGTGATGTTGTGCCGGGAAAGGCGCTGGGCGACGCGGCGGCGTTCAGCTCGTGCCTGTTCGGCGGCCGCAGCCGCGTACACGGCGTCGACGCTGTGACGGCCCTGCGCCATCTCTTCGATGCGGGGGTCCGCCACGGAGGCGATGAGGACCTCGTGGCGGTGGGTGAGCTGGGGAAGGACGGGCAGCAGGCCCTCTTCCATCGGGGCGGCGTCGAGTCCGGTGAGGAACACGACGAGCGAGCGCTGTGTGGCTCGTTGGAGGACCGTGGCGACCAGACCGCGGGCGTCGGATTCGACGAGTTCTGCCTCGAGCGGTGCCATGGCGTTGACCAGGGCGGGGAGCATGTCCCGGGCGGCACGGCCCTGGACGGAGGCACGTACGCGGCGGTCGTAGGCCAGCAGGTCGACGCGGTCGCCGGCACGGCCCGCGAGGACGGCGAGCAGCAGGGCGGCGTCCATGGCGGCGTCGAGTCGAGGGGCGTCGCCGACGCGGCCGGCGGC
Organism: Streptomyces sp. PA03-1a; assembly: GCF_033792805.1. Lineage (NCBI taxonomy): Bacteria > Bacillati > Actinomycetota > Actinomycetes > Kitasatosporales > Streptomycetaceae > Streptomyces > Streptomyces sp. PA03-1a. The sequence goes on along the minus strand of NZ_JARAVO010000280.1, from coordinate 10,952 downwards.
TGTGCGGCCGGTGTCGAGGACGATGAGGATGTGGCGGTCGCGTTCGGGGCGCCAGGTGCGGACGGCGACGGTGGCCCGGCGTGCGGTGGCCCGCCAGTCGATGGAGCGGGTGTCGTCGCCTGGGATGTACTCGCGGAGCGAGTCGAACTCGGTGCCCTGGCCCCGGATGAGCACGGAGGTGCGTCCGTCGAGCTCTCGGAGGCGGGCCAGGCGCGACGGCAGGTGTTTGCGGCTGTGGAAGGGCGGGAGGACCCGGACCGTCCAGGGGACACGGTGGGAACCCTGCCGGGCGGCCAGGCCGAGGGGTCCGTAGGAGCGGACGGTGACGCGTTCGGCGTGCCGGTCGCCGCGGCGGGTGGGGTGCAGGGTGGTGGTGACGCGGCGGCGTTCGGCTGACGGGATGGTCAGCCGGTGACGCGACGCGGCCACCTCGGTACCCGGGTACCAGCTGCTGGGCGGCCAGGCGTCGCGGAGATCGGCGCGCAGCGGGCGCCGGCTGGGGTTGGTCACGGTGAGCACGACCTCCGCCGTTTCACCGAGTCGAACTGATGTATCACCGGATCGGGTGAAATGGAGCTTTCGTACTGGCGCGGCGAGCGCAAGGTCGCACAGAATTCCGAACAGAAGGATGCCTTCGACGAGCAGGATGCCGCTCCAGCCGGGGAGCAGCAGACCGACGGCGAGGGCGCCGAGGGCGGCCAGCAGGGCGGTGCGTCCGGTGAGTGCCATGGTCGGTCGTCGCCCGTCTCAGCGCGGTACGGGGACGCGGGCGAGGACCGAGGTGATGACCGAGTCGGGTGTGGTGCCTTCCATCTCGGCTTCGGGCCGCAGCTGGATGCGGTGCCGGAGCGTGGGGAGAGCGAGGGCCTTGACGTCGTCGGGGATGACGTAGTCGCGGCCGGTGAGCCAGGCCCAGGCGCGGGCGGTGGCGAGCAGGGCGGTGGCTCCCCGGGGGGAGACACCGAGCGTCAGAGAGGGGGATTCACGGGTGGCTCGGCAGATATCGACGATGTAGGCCGTGATGTCGGCGGAGACCGACGTCTTGGCGACGGCGTCCCGGGCGGCGTCGAGGTCGGCGGGGCCGGCGACCGGCCGCAAACCGGCGGAGTCCAGGTCCCGGGGGTTGAAGCCGTCGGCGTGGCGGGTGAGCACGTCGATCTCGGTCTCGCGGGACGGCAGCGGGAGGATCAACTTCAGGAGGAAGCGGTCCAGCTGGGCCTCGGGGAGCGGGTAGGTGCCCTCGTACTCGACGGGGTTCTGCGTCGCGGCGACGAGGAACGGTTCGGGTAGCGGCCTGGGGATGCCGTCGACGGAGACCTGGCGCTCCTCCATGGCCTCCAGGAGGGATGCCTGGGTCTTGGGCGGGGTGCGGTTGATCTCGTCGGCGAGCAGCAGGTTGGTGAAGACAGGGCCTGCCTGGAAGGAGAACTCGGCTGTGCGGGCGTCGTAGACGAGGGAGCCGGTGATGTCGCCGGGCATCAGGTCGGGGGTGAACTGGACCCGCTTGGTCTCCAGTTGGAGGGAAGCAGCCAGGGCGCGCACGAGGAGGGTCTTGGCGACTCCGGGCACGCCTTCCAGGAGGACGTGACCCCGGCAGAGCAGGGCCACGACCAGGCCGGTGACGGCCGGGTCCTGGCCGACGACGGCCTTGGCGATTTCGGTGCGCAGGGCCTCCAGGGAGGCACGGGCGCTGTCGGCGGTCGGGGCGGCGCTCACGGGGTTGCTTTCCTCTCGTTGAGAAGGACGCGGCGTTCCAGTGCGTCGAGGTCGTCGGCGAGACGCAGCAGGGCCGCGTCATCGGGGGGAGGCGGACCGTGGAGCAGGCTGTGCGGGTCGACGGAGGGGTCGTCGAGCCGGGCGGCCACCGCGGTGGCCAGGGCGGCCGGGTCGTGGGCCTGGGACGGAGGGATGCCGACCAGCGGGGCCAGCCGGTCGCGTGCGGCGGTGCGCAGCACCTCCGCGGCCCGGCCACGGGCACGGCCGTGGCGGTAGAGGCGAGCACGTCCCTCGGTGGCCTCCGCCGCGCGGACGGTGGCGGGCAGCCGCTCGGCGACGACGGGCCCGAGGCGACGGGCGCGCCAGAGGGCCGCGAAGGCGGCGGCGATGAACAACTGCAGGACTGCCCAGTTCCAGCCGTCGGGGATGAGGTCGAGGAAGCTTTGCTGTCCGCCGCCGAAGGCGGAGGCGTCGGTGAGCGAGGGGAGGTACCAGACGAGCTTCGGGTGGGCGCCGAGGATCTGCATGGCGAGCGAGGCGTTGCCCTGCTCGGCGAGGTTCTCGTTCTGCAGGAGGGTGTGGGTGCCGAGGACGACGGTGTCGCCGCCGTTGGCCGCGGGCAGCCGCAGCAGGGTGAAGTCGCCCCGGGCATCGGGGTAGCAGTGGTCGGCGCCCCGCGAGGACGTCGCATACCCGCTGCCGCCCATTTCGGCGGAGCCGGCGGTGCGGGCGGCGGCCAGGTCGCACCCGGGCTCGAGGACGTGGACGGGGACGGGCCCCGTGTAGCGGACGCCCGGGGCGAGCCGTCCGATGGAGGGCTCGCTGGGGGAGAGGAGGACGACACGGCCGCCCGCGCGCTCCATCGCGCCATGTACCACGTCCTGCTGACGCTTCGTCAACAGGTCGGGCACGGTGACGAGGACGGTGGTGTCAGGTCCGGCGGCGGCCAGGGCCTCGTCGGTGGTGGTGACGACCGTGGTGGTCACACCTTGGTCGTGGAGGAGTTGAGCGACGGCCCGGCTGCCGGACGGGTCGGGAGAACGGGGGTCGAGTGCGTCATGGTTCTCACCGGAGCGCGCGGCGGCGTACAGGATGCCGAAGACGATCAGGACGAGGAACGCCACGAGCAGGGTGCGCGAGCGCGTCCACAGCTGGCCCGCGGTCGGGGAGGCCGACGTGGTGGCCGGGGTGGCTGCCTGTGGCGGAGACAGGGTGTCGGTCACGGGCGGGAACCTCCGGCGGCCGCGCCGCTGTCGGCCAACCGGGGCTTGGTGCTCTGTATTTCGATATCGAGTACGCGCAGGGCCGCGTAGGCGACAGGGGTGCCCGGGCGGTCCCCGTAGGTGACGTCGTCGAAGGTGCGGGCGGCGTCCGCGAGGCGGGCGGCGTGGCCGGGGAGGGGACGGCCCGCCTCGGCGGCCGCCTCGTCCGCGGTCCGGCCGGGGCGCGGGTCGAGCAGGGCCCGTTCCTCCAGGGAGCGCACGATCGCGCGCATCCGTTCCTGGACGGCCTCGCTCCACCGGCCGTGGTGCGCGTGTTCCTCGGCGGCGGCCCGGTGCTCGGCTGCGGTCCGGGGGGCGTCGGCGAACAGCCCGGTGCCGGTGGTGGGTTGCGCGCGCAGCCTGCCGAGCCGCAGGCGCAGGGCGACGACCAGCAGCACGACCACGACGATGATCGCCACCACGCCGACGGTGCCTCCGGGGGTGACCCCGGAGGCGGCTTCCATCAGGTGGGAGACCTTCTCCCAGAGCCAGTTCAGGGCGCGTTCGAACAGGCTCGGGTCGTCGCGGTGGTAGATGCCCTTGGACAGCTCGTCCTCGGCGGCCTCTCGGGCGGGGCCGCGGGGAATGGTGACCGGTACGTCCTCCCCCGACACCGGCATCAGCCCCCGGTGGCTGAGCTGTTGCCGGGTGCGCCGCTCCCGCCGAGGGCGTCGGCATAGCCGGGGACACCCGCGGCGCGGGCCAGTTCGATGTCGAGGGCCTCGCGACGGATCCGCTGATCCATGTAGAGCAGGGCGGTAACGCCGGCGTTGATGGGGAAGGTGATGGTGGATCCGATGACGGCGCCGATCCCGATGACGATCAGGTACGTCCAGCCGAGGTTCGCCTGGTCGCCCGACGCGAAGGACGACAGGCCGTCGCTTCCGGTGAAGATGCCCGCCAGCACGAAGGGAATCTGGATGATCGACGAGACGATGTAGACGAGGATCATGGTGAGCAACTGGATGCCCAGAATGCGCCACCACGACCCGCGGACCAGCTTGGCCGACCGGGCCATGGACTTCAGGACACCCTGCTTCTCCAGCATGAGAGCGGGTGAGGAGAGGCTGAAGCGGATCATCAGCCAGACGATCACGCCGAGGGCGACCACGCCGCCGAGGAGGGCCAGGCCGACACCAGCGCCCGTGGCGCCGCCGGCCGCGACGAGGATCCCGGGGACGATGCCGACGGCCATGATCCCGGCGCCGATCAGGGTGAGCAGCAGCGTCAGCCCGAACAGGCGCGGCAGCTGGCGGCGGGCATCGGACCACGCCTCGGCCAGGGTCACCTCGCGGCCGAGGACGGCCCGGCTGACGACCATGGTGAGCATCGCCGTGGCGATCACCGTTCCGAGGAGGGTGATGACCAGGGCGAGCCCCCCGGCGGCCAGCGTGCCGCCGACGGCGTTCATGACGTCGCTGAACGAGGGGTCGGTACGGCCTTCCAGGGAGTTGAGCGTCTCGCTGTCGTCGAGCATGAACCCCTGGAGCAGCAGCATGGCGCCCTGGGTCAGCAGCGAGACCGCGAAGGAGATGGTGAGCACGGTGCGCCAGTGCGCGCGCATCGTGGAAACCGCGCCGTCGAGGATCTCGCCGACGCCCAGCGGACGCAGCGGGATGACACCGGGCTTGGGGGACGGCGGGGCACCCCAGTGCGGCTGCTGCCAGCCGGAGGGCGCGGGGCTGCCCCACACCGGGCCGCTGGGCGGAGGCGGGGCGCCCCAGCCGCCTGCGGTCTTCCACTGGCCCGCGGGCGGCTGCTGCTCGGACCAGTTCTGCGGCGCAGCGTCCTGCGGCGCACCGGGGCCGTCGGTGCGGCCCGGTTCGCCGGAGGGGGAGGATCCGGGCGAGGCCCAGCCCGGAGAGTCGTTCATCGTCGCTCCTTCGCTACTGCGCTACCTACTCGTCCAACGGCGGGACGGTGGCCATCGTGCCATGGGCGAAGCGGGCTTGTACCTGCGGATGCGGAGTGCCGCAACCGTTCAAAACGTGCTGCCGTTCACGGCAGACTGAGCAGATGGGTGATCAGTACGTGGTAACTCTGGCCAATGATTCCAAGGGCAACCCTGACGAGCCCCTCCCGGCGCTGCGCTGGGAGGAGCCGCCGGAGGGCCCCGTCGTCGTCCTCCTCGACCAGACCCGGCTGCCCGCCGAGGAAGTGGAGCTGGTCTGCACCGACGTCCCCGCCCTTGTCGAGGCCATCCGCGGCCTCGCCGTGCGCGGCGCCCCGCTGCTCGGCATAGCCGGCGCGTACGGCATCGCCCTCGCCGCCGTCCGCGGCTACGACGTGGACGAGGCCGCCGAATCCCTCGCCCACGCCCGGCCCACCGCCGTCAACCTGGCCTACGGCGTCCGGCGGGCCCTGGCCGCCTACCGGGCCGCCCTCACCGGCACCGCCGGGGGCGACCCCGAACGCGCCGCCGCGGCGGCCCTGGCCGAGGCCCGCAGCCTGCACGCCGAGGACAAGGAGGCCAGCGCCGCCATGGCCCGCCACGGCCTCCAGCTGCTCGCCGAGCTCCTCCCCGGCGGCGGCTACCAAATCCTCACCCACTGCAACACCGGTGCCCTCGTCTCCGGCGGCGAGGGCACCGCGTTCGCCGTCGCACTCGCCGCCCACCGCCAGGGCCAGCTGCGCCGCCTGTGGGTCGACGAGACCCGCCCCCTGCTCCAGGGCGCCCGCCTCACCGCCTACGAGGCCGCCCGCTCCGGCATGGCGTACACCCTGCTCACCGACAACGCCGCAGGCTCACTCTTCGCCGCCGGCAACGTGCACGCCGTCCTCATCGGCGCCGACCGCATCGCCGCGGACGGCTCCGTCGCCAACAAGGTCGGCAGCTACCCACTCGCCGTGCTCGCCCGGTACCACAACGTGCCCTTCATAGTCGTCGCCCCCACCACCACCGTCGACCAGGGCACCGCCGACGGCCCGTCCATCGAGATCGAGCAGCGCCCCGGGCACGAGGTGACCGAATCGGCCGGAAACCCGGTGGCACCCCTCGGCACCCAGGCGTACAACCCTGCGTTCGACATCACACCCGCAGGTCTGATAACGGCAATAGTCACCGAAAACGGCGTGGTTTCGCCGGTCACACCCGATGCCCTGGCAGCTTTGTGCCCGTCTCGTGCTCCAGGTCACGATCAGGTAATGGGATGATGGTCGCTATGAAGGGACGCGTCCTGGTCGTCGACGACGACACCGCACTGGCAGAGATGCTTGGCATCGTGCTGCGCGGAGAAGGTTTTGAGCCGTCGTTCGTGGCCGACGGTGACAAGGCCCTCGCCGCATTCCGTGAGACCAAGCCTGATCTGGTCCTCCTCGACCTCATGCTCCCCGGACGGGACGGCATCGACGTATGCCGCCAGATCCGGGCCGAGTCCGGGGTCCCCATCGTCATGCTCACCGCGAAGAGCGACACGGTCGACGTCGTCGTGGGCCTGGAGTCCGGGGCCGACGACTACGTCATCAAGCCGTTCAAGCCCAAGGAGCTCGTCGCCCGCGTGCGGGCCCGGCTGCGCAGGGCCGAAGAGCCCACGCCGGAGCAGCTCACCATCGGTGACCTGGTCATCGACGTGGCCGGCCACTCGGTCAAGCGGGACGGCCAGCCCATCGCGCTGACCCCCCTCGAGTTCGACCTGCTGGTCGCGCTCGCCCGCAAGCCCTGGCAGGTCTTCACCCGCGAAGTGCTACTCGAGCAGGTCTGGGGCTACCGGCACGCCGCCGACACCCGCCTGGTCAACGTGCACGTCCAGCGGCTGCGCTCCAAGGTCGAGCGGGACCCCGAGCGCCCCGAGATCGTGGTGACCGTCCGCGGCGTCGGCTACAAGGCCGGACCGGGCTGACGTGGCCACCGCGTACGAGCGTGAGCGGATGGAGAGCCGGCACGCGGACCCCCTGACGGGTCTGCTGCCGGTGCTCCGCTCGTTCGTGCGCTGGGCCCGGCGGCCCCTCCAGCCCGCCGCCCGGCTCTGGCGCCGCAACATCCAGCTGCGCGTGGTCGCCACCACCCTGCTGATGTCCCTCGGCGTCGTCCTGCTCCTCGGCATCGTCGTCATCGGGCAGGTCAAGAACGGACTGCTCGACGCCAAGCGGCAGACCGCCCAGAGCCAGGCCGTCGGCGGCTTCGCCGTCGCCAAGGAGACGGCCCGCAGCGCCCCCGACACCGGCGGCGCCGGAACCGACAGCCAGCACAGCCCCGACACCGCGACCTGGCTCAACGACCTCGTCGACGGACTCGCCAGCAGCGGCCAGGGCGTCTACTCCGTCGTCGCCCTCAGCTCGGACACCTACAGCGCCAAGGCGGACAGCCCCGGCACCCACGCACCCCGCGGCTCCGGCGGCGTCTGGCCCGAGGAGAGCGTGCCCGCGGACCTGCGTCAGGCCCTCGACGAGCGGTCCGACGTCTTCGAGCGCTACATCTCGATGAAGAGCGACAGCGAGCCCGACGGCGAGCCCGCCCTCATCGTCGGCCAGCGCCTCAGCGACCCCAACGGCAACCCCTTCCAGCTGTACTACCTCTTCCCCTTCGACCAGGAGGAGAAGACCCTCGGCCTGGTCAAGGGCACCCTGGCCACCGCCGGGATCTTCGTCGTCGTGCTGCTCGGCGCCATCGCCTGGCTCGTCGTCCGGCAGGTCGTGACGCCCGTCCGCATGGCCGCCCGGATCTCCGAGCGGCTCGCCGCCGGACACCTCCAGGAACGCATGAAGGTCACCGGCGAGGACGACATCGCCCGCCTGGGAGAATCCTTCAACAAGATGGCGCAGACCCTCCAGGTCAAGATCCAGCAGTTGGAAGACCTGTCCCGGATGCAGCGCCGCTTCGTCTCGGACGTCTCCCACGAGCTGCGCACCCCGCTGACCACCGTCCGCATGGCCGCCGACGTCATCCACGAGGCACGCGAGGACTTCGACCCCGCCACCGCGCGCTCCGCCGAGCTGCTGCAGAACCAGCTCGACCGCTTCGAGTCGATGCTCTCCGACCTCCTGGAGATCAGCCGCTTCGACGCCGGCGCCGCCGCCCTGGAGGCCGAACCCGTCGACCTGCGCGACGTCGTGCGGCGCGTCGTGGACGGCGCCGAACCGCTCGCCGAGCGCAAGGGCAGCCGCATCGTCGTCCTCGGGGACGAGCAGCCCGTCACCGTCGAGGCCGACGCCCGCCGCGTCGAACGCGTCCTGCGCAACCTCGTCGTCAACGCCGTCGAACACGGCGAGGGCCAGGACGTCCACGTCCGCATGGCCTCCGCCGGAGGCGCCGTCGCCGTCGCCGTGCGCGACTACGGCGTCGGCCTCAAGCCCGGCGAGGCCACCCGCGTCTTCAACCGCTTCTGGCGCGCCGACCCCGCCCGCGCCCGCACCACCGGCGGCACCGGCCTCGGCCTGTCCATCGCCCTGGAGGACGCCCGCCTGCACGGCGGCTGGCTCCAGGCCTGGGGCGAGCCCGGCGGCGGCTCCCAGTTCCGGCTGACCCTGCCCCGTACCGGCGCCGACAGCCTGCGCGGATCACCGATCGCCCTCGAACCCGAGGACTCCCGCCGCAACCGCGACCTCGCCTCCGCGCTCTCCCACCGCGGCATGCCCGCAGGTGCCACCGCGCTGGACGCCGCCGCGTCCCCGGCCTCCGCGCACCACGGCTTCCCGGCACCGCGCTTCGCCGCGCCCGCCATCCCCTCGATGCCGCTCAGCCCACCACGTCCCCCGGCCGCCGACCCCGCGGCCCTGCCCGGCAACGGCGCACGGGTCGTCGGGCACCGCGCGGGCAGCGGGACGGTCACCCACCCCACGACGACAGCAGACCAGGCGCGGGAGGACGAGGACTGATGCGTGCGAAGGGGGGCGGCCTTCCGAGGCCGGCCGCTGCGGGCGTGCTCCTGTGCGGACTGGTGCTGCTCACGGGCTGCGCCTCCATGCCCAGCAGCGGTGAGGTGCACAAAGTCGGCGGCGGCGAGAGGCACGCCGACACCGACGCCCAGGTCCGGGTCTTCGGCGTCAAACCGCAAGGCGGCGAGAACCCCCGCGACATCGTCAACGGCTTCCTCGAAGCCACCACGAGCGACGAGGCCGACTACGCCACCGCCAAGCTCTACATGACCAAGGACCAGGCCAAGCGCTGGAAACCCGAGTCCGGGATCACCATCCTCGCCGGCGGACCCTCCCAGGTGCAGGAACCCGGCGCGATAGCCGACGGCAAGGACGGCGGCAGCACCCAGATCACCCTCACCGGCGACAGGGTCGCCACCGTCGACGGACGGCACGCCTACCGCGCCGAGGACGGCTCCTTCAGCACCGGCATACGCCTGACCAAGGAGAAGGGCGAATGGCGCATCGCCGGCGTCGGTGACGGCCTGGTGCTCAGCGAGGCCGACTTCCAGCGCTTCTACCGCTCCGTCGACACCTTCTACTTCGCCTCCCCCGGGCCGGGCCCCGAGGAGGCCGCCGCCGGCCGGAACGCCCTCGTCGCCGACCCGATCTACCTGCGCAAGCGCATCAACGCGCTCAGCACCACCGTCAACGCCCTGCTCGCCGGACCCACCGACTGGCTGGAACCGGTCGTCGTCTCGGCGTTCCCCACGGGCATCCGGGCCACCAAGGTCGAGATCGAGGACTCCCAGCGCGTGACGGTGACGCTCAACCGGTCCCCCGGTGGCGACGGTGCCCGGTGCGAACGGATGGCCGCCCAGCTGATCGAGACCGTCCAGGGCATGTCCTCCACACCCGTGCCCTCGGTCGAACTCCAGGGCCCGGACGGCCGCAGCCTGTGCTCGCTCCGGCGCGACGACGCCGGAGCGTACGCCCCGGGCAAGCTCGTGGGGGAAAGCCGGGAGCAGTACTTCATCGACGCGGACCACCACCTCGTCAGCCTCAGCGGCGCGGACACCCAGCCCACCGCAGTGGCGGGCCCCCTCGGCACCGGCCCGTTCAAGATGGGCTCCGCCGCCGTGCGGCGCGACGAGCAGTACGCCGCCGCCCTCAGCGAGGACGGGGCGAGCCTCTACGTGACCGGGCTGAGCGCCGACGCCCAGCTCGGCCCCGTCGTCCTGCGCAGCCAGGCCACCGACCCGAAGAACCGCCTCACCACGCCCAGCTGGGATGGCTACGGCGACCTCTGGATCGCCGACCGCAACCCGAAGCAGCCGCAACTGCTGATGCTGCGCGACGGCGCCGGCACCCCCGTGCCCGTCGCCGTGCCGGAACTCGGCGACGGGCGCATCGAATCGCTACGGGTCGCGGCCGACGGCGTGCGCATCGCCCTGCTGGTCCGTGACGGCGGCCACACCACACTGCGGCTCGGACGGATCGAGCGCACCGGGACCGCCGACGACCCGCGGATCACGGTGGCGGAGCTGCGCAGCGTCGCGCCGCAGCTCGAAGACGTCAAGGCGGCGTCCTGGGCCGGGGTCAGCCGGGTGGTCGTCGTGGGACGCGAGGCCGGGGGAGTGCCGCAGATCCAGTACGTGGACGCGGACGGCTCGGGCGCGTCCACGCCGAGCCTGCCGGGCATCAGCGGCGTGACGTCGGTCGCGGCCTCGGAGCGCCAGGACAAGCCGCTGCTCGCGGAGCTCGACGGCGGGGTCTTCCGGCTACAGCCCGACTCCAACTGGAAGGAAGTCGCGCCCAAGGCCAGCTCGCCCGTCTACCCGGGCTGACCGGCCGGGGCGCCCTCCTCGGGCGTCTGCGTCGAGTGGTGATCGCGCGGTGATCGTGCGGCGGCGGAAGTTATCCACAGGCTGGGGACGGACCTGGTGGACATCGCCCTTTCCCGGGATCGTTGACTCATGCGGGGAGCACGGGCAGCCCATCGGGCGGCGACCGTCTACGCCGACCAGCCGCGCGCGGTGCTGCTGGCGCACAAGGAGCGCGGCGCGCTGGGGCTGGCCCGCCCGCTGGGCGAGGCCCTGGCAGGTGCGGTCTACGCCGCGGTGCGGGGAGGGGGTGGGGGAGGGGCCCCTGAGACGCGGCACCCGGAAGGCGCCCTCGCCC
>NZ_JARAVO010000027.1:0-54902 GCF_033792805.1 Streptomyces sp. PA03-1a | reverse complement strand
GACCTGGGGTGGGGAGGTGTCCGCACGCAGCGTACTGAGCGCCGGGGCCCACCGGGCGACCGCCCGTACCGCTGACCATGGTAATTTCGAGGGACAGGAGCGGACGTAGTATGCTGCTCCGGTTGCCTGGGGCTGTCCCGGGCCGTCCCTCGGCATCACTGGTCTTCCTTCAATCATTTTGACGGATGCCGGATGCCGCCGGGATTTATCCGTTAGTGCATCTGAAGTCTTTGGAGTGACCCGTGGCTGCCAACTGCGACGTCTGCGGCAAGGGGCCGGGCTTCGGCAACAACATCTCGCACTCGCACCGCCGTACTCGCCGTCGTTGGAACCCCAACATCCAGACGGTGCGTGCTGTGGTCGGTCGGACGCCGAAGCGCCTCAACGTCTGCACCTCGTGCATCAAGGCCGGCAAGGTCGCGCGCTGACGCATAGGACGTCGTAGCGCAGCCTTGCGGCTACCGGAGCCGGTCCACCCTCGTGGTGGACCGGCTTTCTGCTGTGCCCTCCCGCCGGTTCGCCTCAGCGCTGCCGCCAGGCGTGGTCCACGGGGCCGATGCCGCCGCCCAGGGGGAAGCCCGCCGCGATGGCGCCGGTGACGTACTCCTTGGCGGCGTGGGCCGCCTCGGGGACGTCCAGGCCCCGCGCCAGGAACGAGGCGACGGCGGACGCCAGGGTGCAGCCGGTGCCGTGGGTGTGCCGGTTGTCGTGGCGCGTGGCGCGCAGCCAGTGCTCGCGGCTGCCGTCGGTGAGCAGGTCGACGGCGGCGCCGCTGAGGTGGCCGCCCTTGATCAGGACCCAGCGGGGGCCGCACTTGAGGACGGCCGCCGCGGCCTCGCGCATGGCGGGCTCGCCGTCCACGACGACTCCTGTGATCTGGCGCACCTCGTCCAGGTTCGGGGTGGCGACGGTGGCCAGCGGCAGCAGGCGGGTCCGTACGACGTCGACGGCGTCGGCGGCGAGCAGCGGGTCGCCGTGCTTGGAGACGCCGACGGGGTCGACGACCACGGGGACGTCGAGCGGGGCGAGGAGTTCCGCGACGGCGGTGACGAGTTCCGCCGAGGAGAGCATCCCGGTCTTGACCGCCTGGACGCCGATGTCGTCCACGACACTGCGGAACTGGGCCCGTACGGCGTCCACCGGCAGGTCCCAGGCGCCCTGGACGCCCAGTGAGTTCTGCGCCGTGACGGCCGTGACCACGCTCATCCCGTGGACGCCGAGGGCGAGCATGGTCTTCAGGTCGGCCTGGATGCCCGCTCCGCCGCCGGAGTCGGAGCCGGCGACGGTGAGCACACGCGGTGGGATCGTCATACGGCGAATCTAGTCGCCGTCGCTACTCGGATCCGAAGTGGTCCCAGCCGCCCGCCTTGTCCCAGGGGGCGCCGTCCACGGTGACCTGGGGTGCCGTGGTGGCCTTCACCACCCGGCCGATGACCCGCCAGCGGGCGGGCAGCTTCGTGTCCGGGGGGAAGGCGGCGACTATCGCGTGGTCCTCTCCCCCGGTCAGCACCCAGTGCAGCGGGTCGACCCCGACGGCCTGGCCGATGTCGGCCATCTGCGCGGGGATGTCGATGTCGGCGGAGGACAGGTCTATGGCGACGCCGCTGGCGGCGGCGATGTGGCCGAGGTCGGCGACGAGCCCGTCGCTCACATCGGTCATGGCCGTCGCACCGAGTTCCGCGGCGGCGGGACCTGCGTGGTACGGCGGTTCGGGACGGCGGTGGGCCTCGACGAAGGCCCGCGGCGAGCGGAACCCCCGGGAGAGGACGGCCAGTCCCGCCGCGGACCAGCCCAGCCAGCCGGTGACGGCGACGACGTCGCCGGGGCGGGCACCGGATCGGGTGACGGGTTCGCGGTCGCGCAGGTCACCCAGTGCGGTGATGGAGACCATGATCGTGTCACCGCGGACGACGTCGCCGCCGACCACGGCCGCGCCGGCCACCTGGCACTCGTCCCGGATGCCGTCCATCAGCTCGACCGGCCAGGTCACCGGCAGGTCGGCAGGGACGACCAGGGCGAGCAGCACCGCGGTCGGGACGGCACCCATGGCGGCGATGTCGGCGAGGTTCTGCGCGGCGGCCTTGCGGCCCACGTCGTAGGCGGTGGACCAGTCGCGGCGGAAGTGCCGCCCCTCCACGAGCGCGTCGGTGGTGGCCACCACCCGCCGGTCCGGGGCGGCGACCACGGCGGCGTCGTCACCCGGTCCGAGCCGGACGGCGGGGCTGGAGGTGAGCCGGGCGGTCAACTCCCTGATGAGTCCGAACTCCCCCAGTTCGCCCACGGTGCCCTTCATCTGACTGTCCCCTTCACCTGGCCGGTCCCCTTCTGTGTGCGCTTGCGCGACGGCTTCGGCACGGCCGGTACCGCGCGGGTCTCCCCGCGGCATGCGGCGACGCGGTACCGTGACGTTCCCTCCCACATGATCCTCGTAGCCGCCCTGGAGGTTCCGTGGTACAGGCGTACATTCTGATCCAGACCGAGGTCGGGAAGGCCTCGGCAGTAGCGGAGGTGATCTCCAAGATTTCCGGGGTCATCCAGGCCGAGGACGTCACCGGTCCGTACGACGTGATCGTGCGGGCCCAGGCCGACACGGTCGACGACCTGGGGCGCCTCGTGGTTGCGAAGGTGCAGCAGGTGGAGGGCATCACCCGCACCCTGACCTGTCCGGTCGTCCATCTGTAGGCCCCCTGTAGGCTCGGCGGGTGATGTACCGCCGGGTCGCGCTCGTCTCCCTGTCCGCCGTCGCGTGCTCGTCCGCGGCGGCGGTCTGGATTTCCGCTTCCGGCGGTGCCGCGGGCGGGGTCGCCGTCCCGTCGCCCTCCGCCTCCGCCGCCCGGATGTGCGGCGCCCTCCACGACGCGCTGCCGCGGAAGGTCGACGGCCTGTCGAAGCGGTCGGTGAGCCCCGTCTCCGACCTCACCGCCGGATGGGGGGATCCTACGGTGGTGCTGCGCTGCGGCGTGCCGCGACCCGAGATGCTGACCCCGGGCAGCGCGGCGTACAACCCCACCGCGGACGCGGTGGAGGTCAACGGCGTGAGCTGGCTCATCGAGAAGACCGACGACGGCTACCGCTTCACGACGACCGGCCGCAGGACCTTCGTCGAGGTGACGGTGCCGGCAAAGTACGCGCCCGAGGTCGATCCGCTGACCGACCTCGGACGCGCCGTGGAGACGACGATCCCCTCCGAACTCTGACGGGTCCGGCGGACCGCTCCCGGCCGATCGCGGCTCAGCGCAGGCCGGTGGAGCGCCGCAGCGCGGCCTGGATCAGCCGGTCCACCAGTTCCGCGTAGCCGACGCCGCTCTCCTGCCACATGCGCGGGTACATGGAGATCGGCGTGAAGCCGGGCATCGTGTTGATCTCGTTGATCACGAACTCGCCGTCGTCCTGCAGGAAGAAGTCCGCACGGACCAGGCCCTCGCAGGAGGCCGCGTCGAAGGCGGCCACGGCGAGCCGCTGCACCTGCGCGGTCTGCTCCGCGGTCAGCGGCGCGGGGACGACGCCCTCGGCGGAGTCGATGTACTTCGCCTCGAAGTCGTAGAAGTCGTGCGCGGTGACCGGGGGGATCTCCGCGGGGACCGAGGCGCGCGGGCCGTCCTCGAACTCCAGGACGCCGCATTCGATCTCGCGGCCCCGCAGCAACGACTCCACGAGCACCTTGGGGTCGTGCCGGCGGGCCTCCTCGATCGCCTCGTCCAGGCCGGTGAGGTCGTCGACCTTGCTGATGCCCATGGAGGACCCGGCACGGGCGGGCTTCACGAAGACCGGCCAGCCGTGGTCGGCGGCGAAGTCCACGACCTTCTTGCGGGCCGCGGCCGGGTCGTTCTCCCACTCGCGCGGGCGGATCACGACGTACGGGCCGACGGGCAGGCCGAAGGAGGTGAAGACCCGCTTCATGTACTCCTTGTCCATGCCCACGGCCGAGGAGAGCACTCCGGAGCCGACGTAGGGCACGCCGGAGAGTTCCAGCAGGCCCTGGAGGGTGCCGTCCTCGCCGTACGGGCCGTGCAGCATGGGGAAGACGACGTCGACGTCGCCCAGGACCTTGGGCACCGAGCCGGGCTCGCTGTAGACGACCTCACGGCTGGCCGGGTCCACCGGCAGCAGCACCGTGCCGTCGGAGGACTCGGTGAGCTGCGCGACGCTGGGCAGCGTGCGGTCGGCGATCGCCATCCGGGACGGGTCGTCGGCGGTGAGCGCCCAACGGCCGTCGGTGGTGATGCCGATCGGCAGCACGTCGTACTTGTCGCGGTCGATCGCGCTCAGCACCGCGCCTGCGGTGACGACCGAGATGGCGTGCTCGGAGCTGCGTCCGCCGAAGACGACGGCGACGCGCGGCTTGCGGGAAGAAGGCTGAATGCTCATGTCGCGTTGACCTTACCGTTCCGGACGTCAGCGTTCCGACTTCGCGGAGCGCGACATCAGCTCCTTGACCGCGACGACGGGCTGCTTCCCGTTGTGCACGATGTCGACGACGGTCTCGGTGATGGGCATGTCGACGCCGTGCCGGCGGGCCAGGTCGAGCACCGACTCGCAGGACTTGACGCCCTCGGCGGTCTGCCGGGTGACCGCGATGGTCTCCTCCAGCGTCATGCCCTTGCCCAGGTTGAAGCCGAAGGTGTGGTTGCGCGACAGCGGCGAGGAGCAGGTCGCGACCAGGTCGCCCAGACCCGCCAGGCCGGAGAAGGTCAGCGGGTCGGCGCCGAGCGCGATGCCGAGCCGGGTGGTCTCCGCCAGTCCGCGGGTGATCAGCGAGCCCTTGGTGTTGTCGCCCAGGCCCATGCCGTCGGCGATGCCGACCGCCAGGCCGATCACGTTCTTCACCGCGCCGCCGAGTTCGCAGCCGACGACGTCGGTGTTGGTGTACGGGCGGAAGTACGCGGTGTGGCTGGCGGCCTGCAGCCGCTTGGCGACGGACTCGTCACGGCAGGCGACCACGCTCGCGGCGGGCTGCCGCGCGGCGATCTCCTTGGCGAGGTTGGGGCCGGACAGCACGGCGACGCGCTCCGGGCCCGCCTTGGCGACCTCCTCGATGACCTCGCTCATCCGCTTGGCCGTGCCGAGTTCGACGCCCTTCATCAGGCTGACCAGCACGGAGTCGCGGGGCAGCAGCGACTGCCACTCGGCCAGGTTGCCGCGGAGCGTCTGCGACGGTACGGCGAGGATCACGAACTCCGCGTCCCGGGCGGCCTCGGCGGGGTCGGTGGTGGCCCGGATCGACTCCGGCAGCTCGGTCCCGGGCAGGTAGTACGGGTTGCTGCGCGTGCTGTTGACGGCCTCGATCACCTCGGGGCGGCGGCCCCACATGGTGACCTGGGCACCCGCGTCGGCGAGGACCATCGCGAAGGCGGTGCCCCAGGAGCCCGTGCCGTAGATCGCGCAGCGCGTCGTCACTTGGTGCTGCCCTTCTGCTTGCGCGGGTCGAAGCGCTCGGCGGGCGGGGTCTGACCGCGCAGTTCGCCCAGCAGCTCGCTGACCGCGGCCATGATGGTGTCGGTGGCGTCCTTGAGCACCTCGACGCTGGCCTCCTGTCCGTAGAAGGCCGACAGGTCCACCGGCGGCCCGGCGACGACCCGCAGCGTCTTGCGCGGGAAGAGGCGCAGCTTCTTCTCCTTCGCGTACGGCGGCATGACCTCGTTGGCGCCCCACTGGGCGACCGGGATCACGGGGGCCTTGGTCATCAGCGCGACCCGGGCGACGCCCGTCTTGCCCACCATCGGCCACATCTCGGGGTCGCGGGTCAGCGTGCCCTCCGGGTAGAAGGCGACGCACTCGCCGGAGTTGATGGCGTCCACCGCGGCCCGGAAGGCGTTGGCGGCGTCGGTGCTCTCCCGGTAGACGGGGATCTGGCCGGTGCCGCGCAGGATCGCGCCGACGAAGGCGGGCTTGAACAGCGGCGCCTTCGCGAGGAAGCGGGGGACCCGGCCGCTGTTGTACTGGAAATGCGCGTACGACAGCGGGTCGAGGTACGAGTTGTGGTTGACCGCCGTGATGAATCCGCCCTCGACCGGAATGTGATCCATTCCGCGCCAGTCCCGCTTGAAGAGAACGACAAGCGGCGGTTTGGCGATGACGGCTGCGAGCCGGTACCAGAAGCCGATTCTGCGGCGGGACACCAGAACTCCTCCTCGTTCCGCCGCCGACCCGGGATCACCGGACCGCGGCCTGCTGTGGTCGGCGGCACCGTACGGCCGGTGCGGCCGCACAAGTGTCGCCGGTAGGGCCACCGTAACGCCAGGGCGAAAGGCCCTCGGGGTGCTCCCCGGCGGAAGCACCGAGGCCAGGAGGCCCGGGCACGCACCAGGGAGATCGTGCACCCGGAGGCGGGCCGCCGGGAAGGGGGGTTGAGGGCAGGGTGGTGGTGGGCCCGGGGGACCCGAGCACAATAGTTCGGTGTCACCACCCGTGGAATGGTCGCTCGTCGTCCCGCTGAAGCCGCTGGCCGCCGCCAAGAGCCGCCTCGCGGAGGCCGTCGGCCCCGTGCGGCCCGGACTGGCACTGGCCTTCGCGCAGGACACCGTGGCCGCCGCCCTCTCCTGCGAGGCGGTACGAAATGTGACGGTCGTCACCGATGATCCGCTCGCCGGGGCCGCGCTGTCGGCCCTCGGGGCGCGCGTCCAGGCGGACTCCCCGGCGGCCGGGCTCAACGCCGCGCTGCGGCACGGCGCCGACGTGGTCCGCAGGCGCCACCCCACCGCGGCCGTGGCGGCCCTGAACGCCGATCTCCCGGCCTTGCGGCCCACCGAACTGGCAGCGGTGCTCCGCGCGGCCGCCCGGCGCCCAGGACGGTCGTTTCTGGCCGACGCGGCCGGAATCGGCACCACGCTGCTTGCGGCCACCGCCGGGACCGCCCTCGCGCCGGCCTTCGGGGGGCCCTCACGCGCCCGCCACCGGGCTTCCGGCGCCCACGAGATCGTCCTGCCGGACGTGGACTCCGTGCGCCGGGACGTGGATACGGGCGAGGACCTGGCCGCCGCCCTGGTGCTGGGGGTCGGGCCGTACACGCGGGCGCTGCTGCGGCCCGGACTTCGGGCGGCTCCGCAGGAGGGTCCCGCGGGGCCCGGGCCCGCCGATTGCCCGGCGGCGGGCGCACCGGCCCCGGGAAGCGGTGCCCGATAGGCTGGGGCCCATGCAGGCCACCGCGTACACCTACGACCCCGAGACCCGCGCCGGCAGCGTGCTGCTGGACGACGGGACGCCGCTGCCGTTCGACGCGGCGGCGTTCGACGCCGGGGGCTTGCGGCTGCTGCGGCCCGGTCAGCGGGTGCGGATCCGCACCGAGGGCAGCGGGGACGGGCGCCGGGTGGTGTTCGTGACGCTGCAGACCTTCCCCGACCCGGGGGCCTGAGGACATGACGGCACGGGCCGGGTGCCCCTGAGTCAGGGGTACCCGGCCCGTCGGCGTGTGCGGGTCCGCGGAATCGTTACCGCTTCGCGGTCCGCTTGGTGGCGGTCTTCCGGGCCGCCGACTTGGCGGGCGCTTTCTTGGCCGGGGCCGTCTTCTTGGCGGTCGCCTTCTTCGCCGTGGTCTTCTTGGCGGTCGCCTTCTTCGCCGTCGTCGCCTTGGCCGCGGTGGTCTTCTTGGCCGTGGCCTTGGCGGCGGTGGTCTTCTTGGCCGTGGCCGCCTTGGCAGCGGTGGCCTTCTTCGCCGTCGTCTTCTTCGCGGCGGCCTTCTTGGTGGTGGCCTTGGCGGTGACGCCTCCGCTCAGGCTGCCCTTGGGCGCCTTCTTGACGGAGACCTCTCCGACCTTGGGGAGCTTCTTCGACCCGCTGACCAGGTCCTTGAAGCCCTGACCGGCGCGGAAGCGCGGGACGGAGGTCTTCTTGACCCGGACCCGCTCCCCGGTCTGGGGGTTGCGGGCGTAGCGGGCGGGACGCTCCACCTTCTCGAACGAGCCGAAGCCGGTGACCGAGACCCGGTCCCCGCTCACCG
Organism: Streptomyces sp. PA03-1a; assembly: GCF_033792805.1. NCBI lineage: Bacteria > Bacillati > Actinomycetota > Actinomycetes > Kitasatosporales > Streptomycetaceae > Streptomyces > Streptomyces sp. PA03-1a. Next base: position 46,966 of record NZ_JARAVO010000027.1, on the reverse strand, counting down.
TCGCGCGGACGATCGCGTCCAGGACGGCGTCGACCGCGTCCGCGGCCTGCTGACGGCCGCCGAGCTTGTCGGCAATCGCTTCAACGAGCTGCGCCTTGTTCACGTCTTCCCCTTCGGAAACTTGCCCGGCGATGAAGTTCGGGCTTTTTCGCACGCTAGGCGGATATATACCGCAAATCAAATACGAAACGGGCGAATCACCCTTGTGCCGCAACGAACTCGGGGCTCAGGAAGACCTTTGATCGGGGAATCGGCCTTCGTCGAGGTCCTTCATCAGTTCCTCCAGACGCCTTGCCGCACCTGCGAGATCGTGCTTCGCGGCCGCGGTGATGACGAGCAGCCGCCGGGTCAACTGCATCCTGACGTCCTCCGGCACTTGCAGACCCGCCACCCGGGTGTGGGCCTGCTTCAACCTGGCAGCGAGGAACCCGTACAGCTCGAGTTGGCCATCGTGTTCCATGTGCCGATTGTGTCATCTGCGGTGAGTTGTCACGAGGTGTGGAGCCGAACACGCCGCAGCGCCCCCCGCCCGGTGGGGGCGGGGGGCGCTGCGGAGGTGGGCCGGCGGCGGCCGCGGGGGCCGCCGGACCGCTCAGACCTGCAGGGTCTGCGGCTTGAAGGAGGGGCGCTTGGCCTCGTAGGCGGTGATGTCGGCCTCGTTCTGCAGGGTGAGGCTGATGTCGTCCAGGCCGTTGAGCAGCCGCCAGCGGGCGTTGTCGTCCAGTTCGAAGGGGGCGGTGATCCCCTCGGCGCGGACCTCGCGGGCCTCCAGGTCGACGGTGATCTCGGCCGTCGGGTCGGACTCGGTCAGCTTCCAGAGCTCCTCGACCGTCTCCTGCGGCAGGATCACGGTGAGCAGGCCGTTCTTCAACGAGTTGCCGCGGAAAATGTCGGCGAAGCGCGCGGAGATGACCGCCTTGAAACCGTAGTTCTGCAGGGCCCACACCGCGTGCTCGCGGGAGGAGCCGGTGCCGAAGTCCGGGCCCGCGACCAGGACGGTCGCCCCCTGGCGCTCGGGCCGGTTGAGGACGAACTCGGGGTCCTTGCGCCAGGCCTCGAACAGGCCGTCCTCGAAGCCGTTGCGGGTGACCTTCTTCAGCCAGTGGGCCGGGATGATCTGGTCCGTGTCGGCGTTGCTGCGGCGCAGCGGGACGGCGCGGCCGGTGTGCGTGGTGAAAGCTTCCATCGTTCTCAGGCCTCCAGGACGGCTGCGCCGGGCAGATCGGCGGGGGACGAGAGGTGGCCGGTGACCGCGGTCGCGGCCGCGACCTGCGGCGACACCAGGTGGGTGCGGCCGCCCTTGCCCTGCCGTCCCTCGAAGTTGCGGTTGGAGGTGGACGCGGAGCGCTCACCGGGGGCCAGTTGGTCGGGGTTCATGCCCAGGCACATCGAGCAGCCCGCGTGCCGCCACTCGGCGCCGGCCTCCTTGAAGACCTTGTCCAGGCCCTCCTCCACGGCCTGCAGGGCGACCCGGACCGAGCCGGGCACGACCAGCATCCGCACGCCGTCGGCGATCTTGCGGCCCTTGACGACGGAGGCGGCGGAGCGCAGGTCCTCGATGCGGCCGTTGGTGCAGGAGCCGACGAAGACGGTGTCGACCTTCACCTCGCGCAGCGGCGTACCGGGCTCCAGGGCCATGTACTCCAGGGCCTTCTCGGCGGCCAGGCGGTCGCTGGGGTCCTCGAAGCCGGCCGGGTCCGGCACGGAGGCGCTGAGCGGGGCGCCCTGGCCGGGGTTGGTGCCCCAGGTGACGAACGGGGACAGGGAGGCGGCGTCGATGACGACCTCGTGGTCGAAGACGGCGTCCTCGTCGGTCCTGAGCGTGCTCCAGTACGCGACCGCCGCGTCCCAGTCCTCGCCCTGCGGGGCGTGCGGACGGCCCTGCAGGTAGTCGAAGGTGGTCCGGTCGGGGGCGATCATGCCGGCCCGGGCGCCCGCCTCGATCGACATGTTGCAGATGGTCATCCGGGCCTCCATCGAGAGCTTCTCGATGGCCGAGCCGCGGTACTCGATGACGTAGCCCTGACCGCCGCCGGTGCCGATCCTGGCGATGATCGCCAGGATCAGGTCCTTGGCGCTGACGCCCTCGGGCAGCTCGCCGTCGACGGTGATCGCCATGGTCCTGAACGGGGCCAGCGGCAGGGTCTGGGTGGCCAGCACGTGCTCGACCTGGCTGGTGCCGATGCCGAACGCCAGCGCGCCGAAGGCGCCGTGGGTGGAGGTGTGGCTGTCACCGCAGACGACCGTCATGCCCGGCTGCGTCAGGCCCAGCTGCGGGCCGACGACGTGCACCACGCCCTGCTCGACGTCGCCCAGCGGGTGCAGCCGCACCCCGAACTCGGCGCAGTTCTTGCGCAGCGTCTCCAGCTGCGTGCGCGATACCGGGTCGGCGATCGGCTTGTCGATGTCGAGGGTGGGGGTGTTGTGGTCCTCGGTCGCGATGGTGAGGTCCAGCCGGCGCACCGGGCGGCCGTTCATCCGCAGACCGTCGAAGGCCTGCGGGCTGGTGACCTCGTGGAGCAGGTGCAGGTCGATGAAGAGGAGGTCGGGCTCGCCCTCGGCGCGCCGTACGACGTGATCCTCCCAGACCTTTTCCGCGAGTGTCCGTGCCATCGCATTCCCTCCGACCGGCCGCTCTGCCGGCCTGTTCGTCGTTGCCCTGCGTGTCCGCCCCCTTGTGGGGAGTGGCCGCAGCGGCCCTGTGCATTCCAGCGTGCCGCGTCCGCCGGAAAATTGAACTTGCGTTTCACAGAGTGAGACGGGAGTATCGTTGCATGGACAACAGTAGTGGCGTCGGCGTTCTCGACAAGGCGGCTCTGGTGCTCAGCGCACTGGAGTCCGGCCCGGCCACCCTGGCCGGGCTCGTGGGCGCCACGGGTCTCGCCCGCCCCACCGCGCACCGTCTCGCCGTCGCCCTGGAGCACCACCGGATGGTGGCGCGCGACATGCAGGGGCGCTTCATCCTCGGTCCCCGGCTGTCCGAACTGGCCGCCGCGGCGGGCGAGGACCGCCTGCTGGCCACGGCCGGGCCGGTGCTCACGCATCTGCGGGACATGACCGGCGAGAGCGCCCAGCTCTACCGTCGCCAGGGCGACATGCGCATCTGCGTGGCCGCCGCCGAGCGGCTGTCCGGACTGCGGGACACCGTCCCGGTCGGCTCCACGCTGCCGATGAAGGCCGGCTCCGCCGCCCAGGTCCTGCTCGCGTGGGAGGAGCCGGAGCGGCTCCACCGCGGGCTGCAGGGGGCCCGCTTCACCGCCACCGCACTGTCCGGCGTACGGCGCCGCGGCTGGGCCCAGTCGATCGGCGAGCGCGAACCGGGCGTGGCGTCCGTCTCGGCCCCGGTGCGCGGCCCGTCCAACCGCGTCGTGGCGGCGGTCTCCGTCTCCGGCCCGATCGAGCGGCTCACCCGGCACCCCGGGCGCATGCACGCGCAGTCCGTCGTCGACGCCGCCGCCCGCCTGTCCGAGTCCCTGCGCCGCAGCGGCTGAGCCGGGACGCCGGCCTCAGGCCGCCCGCCCCTCGCCCGCCGTCAGCCGCTGGGCCGCGGTCTCGCCGCGGCGGCCCACCGGGACGACCCCGGTCGCGGCGCCCAGCCCGAAGGCGGGCATGTCGACGTACACGGACTCGTAGCCGCCCGCCGGCACGGCGTACGTCTCGTGCCAGAAGCCCACCCTGCCCTTACCGGCCCGCGCGCGACGGTTGAACGCCGCCCACGCGGGCCGGTGCTGCTTGTCCTGCTGGGAAGCGTAGGCGAAGAGCTGCTCCGTGGACTTCCAGTACTGGACGACGTAGATCACGCGGGGCCCGCCGAACAGCAGCCGGTACCCGAGGAACCCGCTTCCGTCGTCCTGCGACAGCTCCCGCAGCATCCGCGGCATGGCCCGGAACACCGGGAGCCAGCTGCCCAGGGACCGGAAGCGGTTGATCCGCATCCCGATGAGGAACACGACGATGCCGCCCTCGGCGGCGGCGGTGTTGCGGCCCGGAATCACCTGCGCGGACATGAGGAACCCCTGTCGGTCGTCTTGGATAGTGGCACTATCCATGCTTGGATAGTGCCACTATCCAATGGAGGGCGCAAGGGAATGCGACTGGCCGAGCTGAGTGAACGCAGCGGCGTGGCGACGGCCACGATCAAGTACTACCTGCGCGAAGGGCTGCTCCCGCCCGGCCGTCGCGTCACGGCCACGCAGGCCGAGTACGGGGAGGAGCACCTGCGCCGGCTGCGGTTCGTCCGGGCGCTGATCCAGATCGGCAAGGTGCCGGTGGCCACCGCGCGGGAGGTACTCGCCGCGGTGGAGGACGAGTCGCTCAACCAGCACCTGCGGCTCGGCGCCGCCACCTTCGTCCTGCCGCACGGCCCGGAGCCCGACGAGGACGACCCGGCGACGGGGACCGCCCGCCGCGAGGTGGACGGGCTGATGGCCGAACTGGGCTGGCGGTACGGCAGCGAGGAGCACGGCCCCTCCCCCGCCTACCGGATGCTCGTCACGGCGGTCGCCGCCCTGACCCGCCTCGGATACCCCAGCAGCGCACGGCACTTGGCGCCCTACGCGCGCCTTGCCGCCCAACAGGCCGTCCACGACCTGGATCTGGTCGAGATGTACGACACCCCGCTGGAACAGGCGGCCGCCGCCGTGACGCTCACGGTGCTCTACGAGCCCGTGCTGCTGAGCCTGCGCCGGCTCGCCGAGGCCGAGGAGTCCCGCCGCCGCTTCGGAGTTGGGTGAGGCGGGCCGCCGGGAACGGGCGCGGACGGGGAAACAGGAGAGGCCCCCCGCCGAAGCGGGGGGCCTCTCCTCGATGTACCCCCGACCGGATTCGAACCGGCGCTACCGCCTTGAGAGGGCGGCGTGCTAGGCCGCTACACAACGGGGGCAAGTCTTGTGGAAATGTGCTGGGGTACCAGGACTCGAACCTAGACTAAATGAACCAGAATCACTCGTGCTGCCAATTACACCATACCCCATGGTGTGTCAAGTACCCCCGACCGGATTCGAACCGGCGCTACCGCCTTGAGAGGGCGGCGTGCTAGGCCGCTACACAACGGGGGCCCTAGCGATCCCTACCAGAGAGATCAGTACCCCCGACCGGATTCGAACCGGCGCTACTGCCTTGAGAGGGCAGCGTGCTAGGCCGCTACACAACGGGGGCTTTGCAGAAGATCTGCGCTGGGGTACCAGGACTCGAACCTAGACTAACTGAACCAGAATCAGTCGTGCTGCCAATTACACCATACCCCACCAAAACTCAACCCCCCGTGGGGGGTTTTGTTTGGCCGCGCTTCCCGCGCTGGCCTTTCGGCCCGCCCGGGCGGCGCAGGAAGAACATTACCCGATCGGTGACGGGGCTCCAAAACGAGTATCCGCCGCCAGAAGTGCGGGCAGCTCCGCGAGCCCCGTGATCCGCCGCAGGTCCGGCGCGGTGACGGAACCCGTACGGTCCAGCCACACCCCGTACAGGCCCGCCGCGTCCGCGCCGCGCGCGTCGGTGTCGGCCTTGTCGCCGACGTAGGCGACCTCCGCCGGCGGCAGTCCCAGCGCCTGGCACGCTCCCAGGAAGGCCTCCGGCGCGGGCTTGGCGTGCCCCAGTTCCTGCGAGCACACCAGGCACTCGAACCGGTCGCGCAGGCCCAGCCGGGTCAGCTTGCGCTCCTGGTGGGCGGTGCCGGAGTTGGACAGCAGGCCGTGCCGGTAGCCGGGGGTGAGCGCCTCCAGGGCCGGTACGACGTCGGGGAAGACCGCCCAGGCGGCCTCGAAATGGACGTAGTAGGCCGCGAACCAGGCGTCGGCCGCGGCGTCGCCGACGGCCGGCCCCAGCAAGGCCCTGACCCGCTCCCTGCGGTGCTCGGTGAAGGTCAGCTCGCCGGTGAGGAAGCGCGTGTAGTGCGTCTCCATGACCTCGCGCCACGTGCGCAGCGCCCGCTCCTCGCCGCCGAACGCGCCGAGCAGGCCCTCGGCCTCCAGGTGACGCAGCGCTCCGGTCCGCTCGGCGCCCGAGTAGTCGAAGATCGTGTCGTCGATGTCCCAGAGCACGGCGCGGATCGGCATATGCCGACTCTAGCCCTGTGCTCCGTCCGGGGTACCGGCGCGCGGCGGACACCGGGTGAACAGCGTCCGGCCGCTCTCGAAACGGTGCCGCTCGCCCGTCACGGGGTCGTCGAACTCCAGCACCCGGGCCAGCAGCCGCAGCGGGCGGGAGAAGTCACCGGGCGCCGCGGGCGGCAGGACGTGCGGGTAGACGGGGTCGCCGAGGATCGGCACCCCCAGGGCGTTCATGTGCACCCGCAGCTGGTGGGTACGGCCGGTCTCCGGGCGGAGCCGGTAGCGGGCCAGCCCGTCGCGGTGGTCCAGCAGTTCCACGTGGCTGCGGGCGTTGGGTTCGCCGGGGACCTCCCGGGCCGCCATCTGCCCGCGCTCCTTGACGATCCGGCTCTCCACCGTGCGCGGCAGCGCCAGGGCGGGGTCGTGCCGGGCCACCGCCTCGTACTCCTTGCGGGCCAGCCGGTCCCGGAAGATCGTCTGGTAGGCGCCGCGCAACTCGGGGCGGATCACGAACATCACCACGCCCGCCGTGAGCCGGTCGAGGCGGTGGGCCGGGCTCAGCTCGGGCAGCGCGAGGTCGTGGCGCAGCCGGGTGAGCGCCGTCTCCACGACGTGGCCGCCGCGCGGCATGGTGGCGAGGAAGTGCGGCTTGTCGACGACGAGCAGCCGGTCGTCCCGGTGGAGCACCTCGATGTCGAAGGGCACCGGGACCTCGTCCGGCAGCTCCCGGTGGAACCAGACGTGGCCGCCCGGACGGTAGGCGGCGTCGCGGGCGAGCGGGCCCTCGGCGCCGTGCACCTCCCCCGCCGCGAACATGGCGTCCAGCCGCTCCGGGGAGACCGCGGCGCCGAGCCGGTCCACCAGGTGGTCGCGGACCGTCGCCCAGGTCCCGGTGCCGGGCAGCCGCACGCGCACGGGGTCGACCCCGCGGCGCTGGGGCAGCGGGGGGATCGGGGGCCTGGTCCTGCGGCGCATGGCGTGGTCCGGGAAGCGTGCCGCCCCGGGCTCCTGGTCAAGGGCCCGGGGCGGATCGGCGTACCGCGGTCAGCCGGCCAGCTTCGCCAGGGCGGCGTCGACGCGGGCCAGGGTGCGCTCGCGGCCGAGCACTTCGAGGGACTCGAAGAGCGGCAGCCCGACGGTGCGGCCGGTGACGGCGACCCGGACCGGCGCCTGGGCCTTGCCGAGCTTGAGGCCGTGGGTCTCACCGGCGGTGAGGACGGCGTCCTTCAGGGCCTCGGCGTTCCAGTCCGCGGCCGCCAGGTTCTCCCGGGCGGTGGTGAGCAGCGCCGAGGCGGCAGCCGCGTCCTTCATCGCCTTCTGCCAGGACGCCTCGTCCTCCACCGGCGTGTCGAGGAAGAGGAAGTCGACGTTGTCGGTGATGTCGGAGAGCACGGTCAGACGGGTCTGCGCGTGCGGCGCGATCGCCTCGAAGGCGGCCTGGTCGAACGCCTCGGGCGCCCAGGGGGCGAACGGGGCCTTCAGCCACGGGCCGCAGGCCTCGGCGAACGCCTTCACGTCCAGCAGGCGGATGTGGTCGGCGTTGATCGCCTCGGCCTTCTTGAGGTCGAAGCGCGCCGGGTTGGCGTTGACCGCGTCGATGTCGAAGGCGGCAACCATCTCCTCGACGGTGAAGACGTCGCGGTCGGCGGAGAGCGACCAGCCCAGCAGCGACAGGTAGTTCAGCAGGCCCTCGGGGAGGAAGCCGCGCTCCCGGTAGAGGTTGAGGGAGGACTGCGGGTCGCGCTTGGAGAGCTTCTTGTTGCCCTCGCCCATGACGTACGGCAGGTGGCCGAAGTGCGGGGTCGTGCCGTTGCCGACGCCGATCTCGGCGAGCGCGCGGTAGAGCGCGATCTGGCGCGGGGTGGAGGACAGCAGGTCCTCGCCGCGCAGCACGTGCGTGATCTCCATCAACGCGTCGTCGACCGGGTTGACCAGCGTGTACAGCGGGGCGCCGTTGGCCCGGACGATGCCGTAGTCGGGCACGTTGTCCGGGGTGAAGGTCAGCTCGCCGCGGACGAGGTCGGTGAAGGTGATCGTCTCGTCGGGCATGCGGAAGCGGACGATGGGCTCGCGGCCCTCGCGCTCGTACGCGTCGACCTGCTCGGCGGTGAGGTCGCGGCAGTGGCCGTCGTAGCCGGAGGGGCGGCCGGCGGCGCGGGCGGCCTCCCGGCGCTCGTCGAGCTCCTCGGTGGTGCAGTAGCACTTGTACGCGTGACCGGACCCGAGCAGCTTCGCGGCGACGTCCTTGTAGACGTCCATGCGCTGCGACTGCCGGTAGGGCGCGTGCGGGCCGCCGACCTCGGGGCCCTCGTCCCAGTCGAAGCCGAGCCAGCGCATGGCCTCCAGCAGCTGCTGGTACGACTCCTCGGAGTCGCGGGCGGCGTCGGTGTCCTCGATCCGGAAGACCAGGGTGCCCTGGTGATGGCGGGCGAACGCCCAGTTGAACAGGGCGGTGCGGACCAGGCCCACGTGGGGGTTGCCGGTCGGCGAGGGGCAGAAACGTACGCGTACGGGTGCTGCGCTAGTCACGCTTGATCACCTTGTTGGTGAGAGTGCCGATGCCTTCGATGGTGACGGCGACCTCGTCGCCGACGTGGAGCGGTCCGACCCCCGCCGGGGTGCCGGTGAGGACGACGTCGCCCGGGAGCAGCGTCATGGCCTCGGTGATGTGCACGATCAGGTCCTCGATGGAGCGGATCATCTGGCTCGTGCGGCCGGACTGGCGCGGCTCGCCGTTGACAGTGGCGGTGACGGCGAGGTCGTTGGCGGCGGCGAGGTCGAGGTCCGTCTCGATCCAGGGGCCGATGGGGCACGAGGAGTCGAAGCCCTTGGCGCGCGCCCACTGCTTCTCGGCCTTCTGGGCGTCCCGCGCGGTGACGTCGTTGGCGCAGGTGTACCCGAGGACGACCTCGGCGACGCGCTCGCGCGGGACCTCGCGGCACATCCGGCCGATGACGACGGCGAGCTCGGCCTCGTGGTGCACCTCCTGCGAGAAGGAGGGGTAGACGATGGGGTCGCCCGGGCCGATCACCGAGGTGGACGGCTTGAAGAAGGCGACCGGGACCTCCGGCACCTCGTTGCCCAGCTCGGCGGCGTGTTCGGCGTAGTTCCGCCCGATCGCGACGACCTTGCTGGGGAGCACGGGCGGCAGCAGCCGGACCTTGCTCAGCGGCACCTTCGTGCCGGAGCGCTCGTACTCGGCGAACGGGATGCCCTTGATGATGTCGAGGACGAGTCCGTCCGGGACGGACTCGTCGCCCTCGACGACGCCGAAGGCGACATTGCCGTCGATGGAGAACCTGGCGATGCGCACGGGAAGCAGCTCACCTCACTGGCCGGAGACTGACGCTCCAGGTTATCCCGGGGGTGGCTCCCGGACCCGCCCGCCGAGCCGCGCCTCAGGCGGTCGGCAGCTCCGTCAGGACGGTGCGGCGGGGGTTGGCGGTCTGCCGGGGCAGCACGACGGCTTCCGCGTCCTCGACGGCCGGAGCGACCTCTGCGGTCCGCGTGTCCTCGGCGTCCGCCAGGTGCGCGAGGGTGGTGCGGCGCGGGTTGGCTATGGGTCGCATGATCATGGTCGTCTTCATGGGCCGGTCAGAACCTCGTGTTGTTACCGGGCGCCCGGGCAGGCGCGGTTGACGTAGTACACGGCTGTGTCAAACGTCAATCTATCGGCGCCCATTCCCCGATCTGGATGACCAATACAACTGACGGTCTGTGATTTTGCTCACGAACGCGGGGACAAGCAGGGCGAATCGGTCGGCCGCCCGATACCAGCGAAACCGACATCACGGCCCATCCGGACTCTTCACCCCCGGTTGGCAGCAGCCGGGCACCGGCCGACGGGCCCCAACACCCCTGGAGAAAGCCCGGATTGCCGGGAGACATCCGAAAGGCCACCGACACCGTGTGATCCACCGGACGCACTGAGTCACGTATTCCACTCGAAACCTGTCGGCCCTTGTTGGACGTGCGGCACTGTGCTGGAATTCCCCGGACCGCCGTATCAACAGATGCCGGCGCGCAGGGGGGAGCGTGCGATCGCCGAGCGGCGGCGGCCAATGGGTATCCGCCGGGGAGGGCGGGACTCCGAAGACTCGACACCGTCCTGCCGCCCGTGCGGGGGACGCCTGGTCCAGAGGTTGCGACGCTAGTGCAGGGACGTTTCAAGAGGGATGGCGGCGCTGCGGGCGACCCGGAACAGCGCGGTGGGACCGATCACGGTCCCGCCCGCCGGGATGAAACCGCAGACGCCGGAACCGCGGGCGCACAGAGCAGCGCCACGCCGGGAAGCGGTGTGCGCACCGGCCCGAAGCACGGCTCCCGAATAGCCATGCGCAACTGGCGCATCAGCACTCGTCTGGTGTCGCTGCTCGCGCTGCCGGTGGTCGCCGCGACCACCCTGGGTGCGCTCCGCATCCAGAGCTCGCTGGAGAACGTGCAGCAGCTGGAGGCCATGACCTCGCTGACCGACCTCACGGAGCAGGCGACCAAGCTCGCCGCCGCGCTCCAGGAGGAGCGAGACGTCTCGGCCGGCCCGCTGTCCAGCACGCCCCGCGACGATGGCGACGACAACATCGTGGCCGCGCAGGCGAAGACCAAGCTGGCGCGCACGGCGTTCGTCAGCGCCGCCAACGAGGTCTCCCCGGACCTCACGGGCGTCAACGCCTCGCTGACCTCGATCAGCCGCCAGCTCGGCACCCTGCAGGCCATCCGCGAGCGTGCGTACGACCAGCCCGGCTACATCGCGCAGACGGTCAGCGAGTACGACGAGCTCATCCGCTCGCTCATCGACCTCTCCCAGGAGATGGCCGAGGCGACCGGTAACTCGGACATGATCTCCAGCACCCGCGCGCTGGCGGCGTTCTCGTCCGCCAAGGAGTACGACTCCATGCAGCGGGCCATCATCAGCGCCGCCCTGGCCGACAACCAGACCCTCAGCTCCAACGACTTCCGCTACCTGCAGGGCGTCCACCGCTCCGAGGGCACGGAACTCAAGCAGTTCAGCCAGATCTACGGCCGGACGAACGCCGAGGAGCTCCTCAAGGGCCTCAACGGCGGCAACGACATCGTCAACAAGGTCGGTGAGCAGGCCGACCGCATCGCGGCCTCCGAGTCGAGCATCCAGAACTTCCAGGGCAAGTACCTGGACTGGGACGACGACGCCAAGACCAAGATCCAGCTCATGGGCCAGATCGAGCAGACCCTGCTGCAGCAGATGCAGCAGAAGGCCCTGACGCTGCGCGACGAGGCCCAGCAAGAGGCGATCATCAGCGGTGCGCTGATCCTCCTCGTGCTCGGCATCTCGGTCGTCGGCGCCTTCGTCGTCGCCCGGTCCATGGTCCGCTCGCTGCGCCGGCTGCAGGACACCGCCCAGGAAGTCGCCCAGAAGCGACTGCCCGAGCTGGTCAAGCAGCTCTCCGAGTCCGACCCGCAGGACGTCGACACCTCGGTCGAGTCGATCGGCATCCACACCCGCGACGAAATCGGCCAGGTGGCCCGCGCGTTCGACGAGGTCCACCGCGAGGCGGTCCGACTCGCCGCCGAGCAGGCGCTGCTGCGAGGGAACGTCAACGCGATGTTCACCAACCTCTCGCGCCGCAGCCAGGGCCTGATCCAGCGTCAGCTGAGCCTGATCTCCGAACTGGAGTCCCGCGAGGCCGACCCGGACCAGCTGTCCAACCTCTTCAAGCTCGACCACCTCGCGACCCGTATGCGCCGGAACGGCGAAAACCTCCTCGTCCTCGCGGGCGAGGAGCCCGGCCGCCGCTGGACCCGCCCGGTCCCGCTGGTCGACGTCCTCCGCGCCGCCGCATCCGAGGTGGAGCAGTACGAGCGCATCGAGCTCACCTCGGTGCCGGCGGTCGAGGTCACCGGCCGCGTCGTCAACGACCTCGTCCACCTGCTCGCAGAGCTGCTGGAGAACGCGACCTCGTTCTCCTCCCCGCAGACCAAGGTGCGGGTCACTGGTCACGCGCTGCCCGACGGCCGCGTGCTGATCGAGATCCACGACACCGGCATCGGTCTGTCCCCGGAGGACCTCGCCGACATCAACGAGCGGCTCGCCAATCCGCCGACGGTGGACGTCTCCGTCTCCCGCCGCATGGGTCTGTTCGTGGTCGGCCGCCTGTCCCTGCGGCACGGCATCCGGATCCAGCTCCGTCCGTCCGACTCGGGCGGCACCACCGCGCTCGTCATGCTGCCGGTGGACGTCACCCAGGGTGGCGCCAAGCCCCAGCCCGGCGCGGGCAACCGCGGTCAGCAGCCGGGCGGTGCCCCCGCCGCGGCTCCGGGCGCTCCCGCGCCGGCCATGGGTGGCGGCGGCGGTACCGGCCTCGCCGGCATGCACCGCGGTGGGCAGCGCGGCCAGGTGTCCGGTTCCGCGTCGCGCCCGGCCCTCAACTCCGGTCCCGGCATGGGCCCGCAGGGCGGCCGTCCGGCCGGCCCCGGTGCTCCGGCGGCGCCCGGGCCGCAGCGCTCGGGCCCGAGCTGGGCCAACGAGCAGGTCCCCGGTGGCCAGGGCAGGCCGCAGCAGCAGCAGCAGCCGCAGCGACCGGCCGCTCCCCCGCAGCGTCCGGCGGCGCCGCAGCCGATGGGCGCGGCCCACGGCCCCGAGGCCGACATGCCGCGCGGTCACGAGGACCTGGAGTCCACGGCGCAGTTCGAGCGCCCGGACTTCAACGCCATGCCGCACACCGCACCGGCGTACGGCGGCCCCCAGACCCAGCAGATACCGCAGATGCCGCAGCACGGCGGCCAGCCCCAGCAGATGCCCCAGATGCCGCAGCACGGTGGCCAGGCCCCGCAGCAGCAGGGCCAGTTCACCCGCAGCGATGTCTTCCAGCGCCCCGCGGCACCCCACGTGCAGCAGGCGCCGCAGACCCCGCCGGCCGCCCCGGCGGCGCCCCAGGGACCGCGCCACTCCGGCGGGTACGCCCAGGGACCCGGCGCCGCCCATCAGCAGCGTCCCGCGGCCCCGCAGGCCGACCGGCAGCCGCTGCCGGCCGTCAACGAGCCGATGGCGCTGCCTCCGGCCCCCGTTCGCCACGACGAGCCGAGCCCGATCTTCGACTCGCTCGAGTCGGACTGGTTCCGCACCGGTCGCGCCGAGCGCATGCAGCAGGTGCACGTCGAGCGGGGCCCGGTCGGCCCGCAGCAGAACGGCAACGGCCCGGGCGCCGCAGCGCCCACCCGGCCGCCGCAGCGCCCGCAGCAGCCCGCCCCGCAGCAGCACCCGCAACAGCCGCAGCGGGCCCGCGCCGAGCACGCGGCGCCGCCTTCGCAGCCTGCGCACCCGCCGCAGCCCTCGCAGCCCCCGCGGCGCGACTCGGCGGCGTGGCGGTCCTCGCCGAACGACGAGGTGTGGGAGCGCGCGGGCCAGGTCCGCCAGCCGTCCGCGGGCGGGGTCACCCCCTCCGGGCTGCCGCGGCGGGTCCCCAAGGCCAACCTCGTCCCGGGAGCCGGTGCTCCCCAACAAGCCCCACAGGGCGGTCCGCAGGTTTCCCGGGCCCCCGACGACGTGCGCGGACGCCTGACCAACCTCCGTCGCGGTATCCAGCAGGGTCGCCAGGCCGGTACGGGAACGACCGACGGCCGCGGCTTTGGCACCACTCACCAGCAGGAGCGTTAGTTGAGTCAGATGAGCCAGGCGGCACAGAATCTGAACTGGTTGATCACCAACTTCGTGGACAACACCCCCGGGGTGTCCCACACCGTGGTGGTATCCGCCGACGGCCTGCTGCTGGCCATGTCCGAGGGTTTCCCCCGTGACCGCGCCGACCAGTTGGCGGCCGTCGCCTCCGGCCTCACCTCGCTGACCGCGGGCGCGTCCCGCATCTTCGAGGGCGGCAGCGTCAACCAGACCGTCGTGGAGATGGAGCGCGGCTTCCTCCTCCTGATGTCGGTCTCGGACGGATCCTCGCTGGCCGTACTGGCGCACCCCGAGTGCGACATCGGCCTCGTGGGCTACGAGATGGCCCTGCTCGTCGACCGAGCGGGCGCCGTTCTCACCCCCGACCTGCGCGCAGAACTCCAAGGCAGCCTGATGGGCTGAGCTCCTCCCCGGAGCCCGGCCGAATGCACGCCCCATGACTACTCGCGACACGCGTCCGCTCTTACCCGGAGGACCATTCATGACCCCGCCGCCCGCCTCGCCCGGCCCGTACGGCGCGCCCCACCATGCGCCGTACGGGGGCGAAGGCGACCAGCCGCTGGTGCGGCCGTACGCCATGACCGGTGGTCGCACCCGGCCGCGCTACCAGCTCGCCATCGAGGCACTGGTCAGCACCTCCGCGGACCCGAGTGCCTACCAGGGGCTGCTCCCCGAACACCAGCGCATCTGCCACCTGTGCATGGAGATCAAGTCGGTCGCCGAGATCTCCGCACTGCTGGGGATCCCGCTGGGGGTGGCCCGGATTCTGGTGGCCGACCTGGCTGAGGCCGGTATGGTCGCCATCCACCAGCCGAGCAGCGGCGAGGCCGGCGGACAGCCTGATGTGACACTGCTCGAAAGGGTGCTCAGTGGACTTCGCAAGCTCTAGGCCGGGGCAGCAGGCGGCGTACGGTGCGCCGCCCGCGGCCCGGTCCACCACCTCGGCGAAGATCGTGGTGGCGGGTGGCTTCGGCGTGGGCAAGACCACGTTCGTCGGGGCGGTCTCGGAGATCAACCCGCTCCGTACGGAGGCCGTGATGACCTCGGCATCCGCGGGCGTGGACGATCTGACGCACGTGGCCGACAAGACCACGACGACCGTGGCGATGGACTTCGGTCGTATCACGCTCGACGACGACCTGATCCTGTACCTGTTCGGTACGCCGGGCCAGGACCGCTTCTGGTTCATGTGGGACGACCTGGTCCGCGGTGCCATCGGCGCCGTCGTCCTGGTCGACACCCGCCGGCTGGCCGACTGCTTCCCGGCCGTCGACTACTTCGAGAACAGCGGTCTGCCGTTCGTCATCGCCCTCAACGGCTTCGACGGCCACCAGCCGTACACGCCCGACGAGGTCCGGGAAGCGCTGCAGATCGGCCCGGACGCCCCCATCATCATCACGGACGCCCGGCACCGCGCCGAGGCGAAGAGCGCGCTGATCACGCTCGTCGAACACGCGCTGCTCGCTCGTCTCAAGTAAGCATTTCAGCTTGCCACTTCGCGTATGGACCGGCTGTGTCTTTTGACATGGCCGGTCCTTCTGTTCATAACGTTTCGACCGCGAATCGGAACAACCCGAACACCGCCCGCGCCCAGTCGGCTTCACTGCGCATACATCTACCCAGTGAATTGCCACCGCTTTACGCTTATGCCCGTTTTAACCGGCGCGTGATCATGGCTTCGCAGTCCTCGCCGGACGTTTGTGGAGCACCCCCATGACGTGCTGGAATTCATCGAAACCCGAGAGTAGGAACGGCGCCGCCCGCGCCGTCGCCGAGAGGTTGTTGGTCGAGTGAGGAACACGAGGCGAGCAGAGCCGGGTCCCGCGGACCACCCGCGTGGCAATTTCACCCCGCCTGCGCGATACGGCACGGCCCAGGCCGCTGCCCCCGAGGCGGCCACCGCGCCCGAGCCGGTGACGAGCCCGGGCAGCCGCTTCGCCATGCGCAACTGGCGGGTGGCCACCCGTCTGAACGTCATCCTCCTCATCCCGGTGATGGTCGCCCTGGTCTTCGGCGGCTTCCGGGTGCAGAGCTCGGTGCAGACCTGGCAGGACGCCGACGACGCGGTGCGGACCGCCAACGCCGTGCGCGCCGCAGTGGACTACGCCAACGCCGTGCTGAACGAACGTGACCTCAGCGTTGTTCCCCTGCTGGCCGGCGACACCGAGAACAAGGACGTCGTCGCGACCCGCGCGGCCACCGACCAGGCGGCCGCGAAGTTCGACGCCGCCGTCGCCGAGCTGCCCGTGAGCGACCGGCTGCAGCGCCGCGTGGCGAACATCCGCGAGGGCGAGAAGGTCCTGGCGAAGCTGCGTGACACGGCCTTCACCCGGCAGCTCCCGGGCGTGCAGACCGAGGAGAAGTACGTCGAGGTCCAGCACCCGCTGATGGAGCTCGCGAACGAGCTGGGCTTCGGCACCAACAGCATCGCCTCCTACGGCCGCACCCTCTACGCGCTCGAACTGACCAAGGCCGCCGAGTCGCTGACCCGCTCCATCGGCACCCACCTGCTCGTCGAGGACCGCGACAAGCTCGTCGACGGCGAGCTGAAGCTCCAGCTGACCGCCTTCACCTCGTACGCCTACCTCCAGCAGGTCGCTCTGGAGGAGTACCGGGGCGGTGGCACCGACGCGGACTACCAGCGACTGCTGGACGCGCAGGACGCGGCCCTGGAGAAGGGCAAGGAGCAGGTCGCCCAGGCCGCCCAGGCGGCCAAGCAGGCCGGCCAGCCCTTCAAGGCTCCGCCGAGCCTGGAGAACATGATCAAGCTGATCGCCTCCGGTCAGAGCACCGAGCAGCTCAAGGCCCAGGGCGTGACCGCGGAGAGCTGGTTCGGCGCGACCACCCTCGCCTTCGACGCCTACAAGAGCGTCGAGCAGCACCTGGCCAACCAGGCGTACAACGACTCGAGCGACATCGCCGACAGTGCCCGCATCGAAGCGATCGTCAACTCCGCCATCGTGCTCGTCGCGCTGATCATCGCCTTCATCGTGGCCGCCATGGTGGCCCGTTCGATGAGCAACAGCATGCGACGGCTGCGCACCGCGGCCTTCGAGGTCGCCGAGCAGCGCCTGCCGGCCCTGGTCGACCAGCTCTCCCGCACCGATCCGGGCAAGGTCGACACCCGCGTCCAGACGATCCCGATCACCTCGAACGACGAGATCGGCGAGGTCGCCCGCGCCTTCGACCAGATCCACCGCGAGGCCGTACGGCTCGCCGCCGAGCAGGCCCTGCTCCGTGGCAACGTCAACGCGATCTTCACCAACCTCTCCCGCCGCAACCAGGGCCTCATCCAGCGCCAGCTGACGCTGATCACGGACCTGGAGAACAACGAGGCGGACCCGGACCAGCTGGAGAACCTCTTCAAGCTGGACCACCTGGCGACCCGCATGCGCCGCAACGGCGAGAACCTCCTGGTCCTCGCCGGCGAGGAGCCCGGCCGCCGCTGGAACCAGCCGGTCCCGCTGGTCGACGTGCTCCGCGCCGCGGCCTCCGAGGTGGAGGCGTACGAGCGCATCGAACTGGTCGGCATCCCCGAGACCGAGATCCACGGCACCGCCGTCACCGACCTCGTGCACCTGCTGGCCGAGCTGCTGGAGAACGCCACCACGTTCTCCTCGCCCCAGACCAAGGTGCGGGTCACCGCGACCCGGCTTCCTGACGGCCGCGTCATGGTCGAGATCCACGACAAGGGCATCGGCCTCACCGCCGAGGACTTCGCGGACATCAACCACAAGCTGGCCGAACCGCCGACCGTCGACGCGTCGATCTCCAAGCGCATGGGCCTGTTCGTGGTCGGCCGTCTCGCCGACCGGCACGGCATCCGCGTCCAGCTGCGCCCGTCCGGCGAGCAGGCCGGCACCACCTCGCTGGTCATGCTCCCCGAGCCGATCACCCACGGTGGCGGCGGCGAGGAGATGCCGCTGGAGGACGACTTCACCGTGTCCCGGATCGTGCCGGAGCTCGAGACCCCGCAGTTCGCCGCCTACGGACCGACCGCCGCGGAGCTCGGCTTCGACGACTCGCGCTACGAGCGCGCCGAGGCCCCGGCCGACACCCGCTCGCTCGACCCGGTCGGCCGCTCGCTCATGCGTGACCAGCGCCGTGCCCAGCTCGAGGCCGCGGCCGGCGACCGTGCCCCGGAGCAACTGCCGTTCGAGGGCGACGCCCGGGAACCGGGCTACCAGGAGACCGGCGCCGAGGCCGCGTTCCAGGACAACGGCTTCCAGGACAACGGCTTCCCGGCGAACGGCTTCGACCAGCAGGGCTACCAGGAGCCGCAGGGCCAGCCGTTCCAGGAGCAGCACGGCTACGACGCGCAGCCCGGGTTCCAGGAGCCGGTGTACACCGAAGGCGGCTACGCCGAGCAGGGGTACGCCGCTGCGCAGAACGGCTACGCCCAGGACGACTGGCAGCAGCAGAACGGGTACGCCCAGGAACAGTGGACGGCGACGCCGGGCGGCGAACTGCCGCAGACGGCCCAGCCGCAGGGTTTCCCGGCCCAGGCGACGGCCGATTCCGCCACAGCCACCCCCTTCGAAGCCCCGGAGCGCGTAGGCTTCGACCGACCGGCTCCGGCCACCGGCCCGCTGCAGTCCTCGGTGACCGACGCGGGGCTGCCGCGCCGCGACCGCGGATGGCAGCAGTCCGGACAGGCGGCCCCGGCGCAGCCGGAGCCCCAGTCGGCGGACGGCTTCCCGGCGCAGCCGGCGCCCTCCGTACCCGCGTCGGACGGGGAGTCGGAGTGGCGCTCCACGAACGACGACAACTGGCAGCGGGCCGAACAGGCCCGCAAGCCCAAGGCGGGCGGGGTCACCCCCTCCGGCCTGCCCCGACGGGTCCCCAAGGCCAACCTGGTCCCGGGTACCGCACAGCAGACTCCGCAGGGCGGACCGATGGTCTCCCGTGCACCCGAGGACGTCCGTGGCCGCCTGAGCAATCTGCGGCGCGGTGTCCAGCAGGGACGCACTGCGGGAACTGACACGAACGGCCAGGGCTTCGGCCCCAAGCACCAGGAGCGTTAGTTGAGTCCGATGAGCCAGGCGGCACAGAACCTGAACTGGTTGATCACCAGTTTCGTGGACCAGACCCCAGGGGTCTCCCATACGGTTGTGGTCTCTGCCGACGGTCTGCTGCTGGCGATGTCCGAAGGCTTCCCGCGGGACCGTGCGGACCAGTTGGCCGCGGTGGCCTCCGGTCTGACCTCGCTGACCGCGGGTGCCTCGCGCATCTTCGAGGGCGGGCACGTGAACCAGACCGTCGTGGAGATGGAGCGCGGCTTCCTCTTCATCATGTCCGTCTCGGACGGTTCCTCGCTGGCCGTGCTGGCGCACCCGGAGTGCGACATCGGCCTCGTGGGCTACGAGATGGCCCTGCTGGTCGACCGCGCGGGCAACGTGCTCACGCCCGATCTGCGTGCGGAATTGCAGGGCAGCCTGCTCAACTAACGGACAGGCATGCGGGCGCGTCTGGAGACCCGTAGGGTTTTCAGACGCGCTACCCAGCTGGAGGAGGAACCGTGGCAACGCCCCCAGGCGGAGATCAGTACGGCAATCACCAACAGCAGCCGCCCTTCAAGCGGTTCGACTTCCCCTCGGCACCCAGCCAGGACCCAGGTCCCGGCCCCACGCCGTCGCACCGGCAGCCGAGGATCCAGCCGTACGAACCCCCGCAGGCGCCACCGCCTCGGACAGCGCAGACCGGGCGTTCCAAGCCGCCGTCCGGTCTGGTACGTCCCTACGCCATGACCGGTGGCCGCACCCGGCCGCGCTACCAGCTCGCCATCGAGGCACTGGTCAGCACGACCGCCGACCCGGTCCAGCTGCGGGGCCAGTTGCCGGAGCACCAGCGGATCTGCATCCTCTGCCGGGAGATCAAGTCGGTCGCGGAGATCTCCGCGCTCCTCTCCATCCCCCTCGGCGTCGCCCGAATCCTCGTCGCCGACCTGGCGGAGGCCGGGCTCGTCGCCATTCACCAGCCCGGTGGCGACGATGCCTCGGGCGGACAGCCAGACGTGACACTGCTCGAAAGGGTGCTCAGTGGACTTCGCAAGCTCTAGCGGTCCAGCTCGCTCAACCACCTCGGCGAAGATCGTGGTGGCGGGCGGCTTCGGCGTGGGCAAGACCACGTTCGTCGGTGCCGTATCGGAGATCAACCCGCTGCGTACCGAAGCCGTGATGACCTCCGCCTCCGCGGGGATCGACGATCTGACGCACGCGCCGGACAAGACCACGACGACCGTGGCGATGGACTTCGGCCGTATCACCCTGGACGAGGACCTGATCCTCTACCTGTTCGGCACGCCGGGCCAGGACCGCTTCTGGTTCATGTGGGACGACCTGGTGCGCGGCGCCATCGGCGCGGTCGTCCTGGTGGACACCCGCCGGCTGGCGGACTGCTTCCCGGCCGTCGACTACTTCGAGAACAGCGGTCTGCCGTTCGTCATCGCCCTCAACGGCTTCGACGGCCACCAGCCGTACAACCCCGAGGAAGTCCGCGAGGCCCTCCAGATCGGTCCCGAGGCCCCCATCATCATCACGGACGCCCGGCACCGCGCCGAGGCGAAGAGCGCGCTGATCACGCTGGTCGAACACGCGCTGATGGCGCGGCTGCGGTAGCGGTTCCCGCTTCCCGTACGACGCGAAAGGCCCCGCACGGCATGTGCGGGGCCTTCGCGTCGGGCCGGACCACAGGAGGACCGTTGCCCACACCCTTCGAACCGGACGACCCGGCGCACCTCGGCATCCCCGGAGGCCTGGGGTGATCGCCCCCGTGACGGCCGCTTCCCTTGCCGAGGTCTTCGCCCCGGAGCAGATCGTGCGCGTCCACGCCACGGGGCACCGTGCCACGGGGCAGGACGCAGGGCTCACGCACGGGCCCACCCGCGGCTTCCTGGCGGACGTGGGCCTGCCGGTGGCCGACGGTGTGCTCTTCGAGCTCCGGAAGGACCTCTCGGGCGGGCCGACGCCGCTGCGGGACGCGTCCCTCGTCGAGGACCTGACGGACTACGAGGGGTTCTCCCCCGGCGTCCACCGGTGGCTGCACCTGGGCCGGGCCCTCCACGCCGAGGTGGCCCTCGACGGCGGCACCGGAAGGGTGCACGTGGTCGACCACGAGGTGCGCAGGATCGAGTGGATCCACACCGACGTCTCGTCGATGGTCCACGGGATGTGCCTGCTGCAGCTCAGGCGCCCGGACTACGACCCTCCCGGCGTGTTCCCCGAGATCGACGACCTCATCCGTATCGCCGAGGAGATCCGCGACGCCCTGACCGCCGTCGATCCCGTCCCGTTCGGCACGGGCGACGGGCTGTGGGAGGCCGTCTTCGACGACATCGCGGGCGGCATGTGGTGAGGACGTCCCCGTACGACGACGGCGGCGCGGCACCCGCGATGGGGGTGCCGCGCCGCCGTTCGGAGCCGGAGGGTCAGCTGCGCCAGCTGTGCGGCGCGCTGAAGCCGGACTGCCGCTCGAGGCGGCGCCAGCCGGCCGTGGAGCGGGGCTTGACGTAGTCGGTCGCGTCCTGGCCCTGGGCCGCGGCGCGGGCGAGCAGGACAGCGGTGAGTGCGGCCAGTTCCTCGTCGCTGGCGTGGCCGCGCTCCACGCGCACGAGCGCGGCGGAGGTGCTGTCGGCAGGAGTGCTCACGGGGTTCGTCTCTCCCTTACTGGGGCGGGTTGCCGTGCTTGCGGGACGGCAGGTCGGCGTGCTTGGTGCGCAGCATCGCGAGCGAGCGGATGAGGACCTCGCGCGTCTCGGCGGGGTCGATCACGTCGTCCACCAGGCCGCGTTCGGCGGCGTAGTAGGGGTGCATCAGCTCGGACTTGTACTCCTTCACCATGCGGGCGCGCATGGCGTCGGGGTCGTCGGCCTCGGCGATCTGGCGCCGGAAGATCACGTTGGCGGCGCCTTCGGCGCCCATGACGGCGATCTCGTTGGTCGGCCAGGCGTAGGTGAGGTCGGCGCCGATCGACTGGCTGTCCATGACGATGTAGGCACCTCCGTACGCCTTCCGCAGGATCAGCGAGATCCGCGGCACGGTCGCGTTGCAGTACGCGTACAGCAGCTTGGCGCCGTGCCGGATGATGCCACCGTGCTCCTGGTCGACGCCGGGCAGGAAGCCGGGGACGTCCAGGAGGGTGATGAGCGGGATGTTGAAGGCGTCGCACATCTGGACGAAGCGCGCAGCCTTCTCGCTGGCCTCGATGTCGAGGACGCCGGCGAGGGAGGCGGGCTGGTTGGCGATGATGCCGACGACCTGGCCGTCGAGGCGGGCCAGGGCCACGATGATGTTGGTCGCCCAGCGCTCGTGGATCTCCAGGTACTCGCCGTCGTCGACGAGCTCCTCGATGACCTGGTGCATGTCGTACGAGCGGTTGCCGTCGGCGGGGACGATGTCCAGCAGGACGTCGCCGCGCCGATCGGCCGGGTCCGCAGCGGGGACCGACGGGGGGTTCTCGCGGTTGTTCTGCGGCAGCATCGACAGCAGGTAGCGGACCTCCTCCAGGCAGGTCTGCTCGTCGTCGTACGCGAAGTGCGAGACACCGGAGACCTCGGAGTGGACGTCGGCGCCGCCGAGCCCGTTCTGGGAGATCTTCTCGCCGGTGACGGCCTGGACCACGTCCGGGCCGGTGATGAACATCTGAGAGGTCTCCCGGACCATGAACACGAAGTCGGTCAGGGCCGGGGAGTACGCGGCGCCGCCGGCGCAGGGGCCGAGCATCACGGAGATCTGCGGGATCACACCGGAGGCACGGGTGTTGCGCTGGAAGATGCCGCCGTAGCCGGCGAGCGCCGAGACGCCCTCCTGGATGCGGGCGCCGGCACCGTCGTTGAGCGAGACCAGCGGGGCGCCGGCCGAAATGGCCATGTCCATGATCTTGTGGATCTTGCTGGCGTGGGCCTCGCCCAGCGCGCCGCCGAAGATCCGGAAGTCGTGGGCGTACACGAAGACGGTCCGCCCGTGGACGGTGCCCCAGCCGGTGATGACCCCGTCGGTGTAGGGCTTCTTCGCCTCCAGGCCGAACCCGCTGGCGCGGTGCCGGCGCAGCGGCTCCACCTCGTTGAAGGAGCCCTCGTCGAGCAGCAGGTCGATGCGCTCGCGCGCGGTGAGCTTGCCCTTGGCCTTCTGGGCCTGGGTCGCCTTCTCGCTGGGGCCGAGCCGGACCTGCTCGCGGATGGCGTGCAGTTCCGCGACGCGCCCGCGGGCGTCGTTCGCCGGCTGCGCGGCCTCTTCGGCCCCTTCGGCCTCGGCGGGCTGGGTCGGCACCTCGTCCAAAACGCTCATGACATCGACCATACGAGCGGAGGGCCGTCATAATCGGCGTCGACTTCGTACAGTGTCCGGACCCGCTTCATGGAGCATCTGGACAGAACCAACACAAGAAAGGCCCCGCACGGCACGTGCGGGACCTTTTCTTTGTAGCGGTCGTCCACCCGGACGCAACGGGACCGCTACCTTCCGGATACCGCCTCGGCCAGCGCAAGGACACGCCGGGCGTCATCCACATGGAGGTTCTCGATCATCCGGCCGTCCACCGTGACCACCCCGCGGCCCTCGGCCACGGCCTGCTCGAAGGCCTCGATGATGCGCCGCGCCCTGTCGGCTTCCTCCTGCGAGGGGGCGAAGACCCTGTTGCAGACCTCCACCTGCCGGGGGTGGATGAGGGTCTTGCCGTCGAAGCCGAACTGCCGGCCCTGGACGCACTCCGCCTCGAAGCCGGTCTCGTCGGTGACGTCGTTGTAGACACCGTCCAAAATCACCTTGCCGGCCTCGCGCGCACCCAGAAGGGCGAGAGAGAGCCCGGTGAGGAGCGGGGCCCGGCCCGGGACGTGCTCGGCGTGCAGCTCCTTGGCGAGGTCGTTGGTGCCCATGACCAGTACGCGCAGCCGCTCGGAGGCCGCCGCGACGGCACGGGCGTCCAGCATCGCGCGCGGGGTCTCCACCATCGCCCAGATGGCGGTGCGGTCCGGGGCGCCGGCGGCCTCCAGGGCCCGCTCGACAGCGTGCACGGTCGCGGCCGAGTCGACCTTGGGGACGACCACGGCGTCGGGGCCCGCCTCGGCGGCGGCCCGCAGGTCGTCCTCGTGCCAGGGGGTGCCGGGCGAGTTCACCCGGATGGTGACCTCCCGGTACCCGTACTCCCCGGAGGCGGCGGCAGCGGCGACGCGCTTGCGGGCGTCGGCCTTGGCGTCCGGCGCGACGGAGTCCTCCAGGTCGAGGATGAGCGCGTCTGTGGGGAGGGCCTTCGCCTTCTCCAGGGCGCGCTCGTTCGCGCCGGGCATGTAGAGGACGGAGCGGCGCGGCCGCAGGATCGCGTCGGTCATCGGTTCTGCTCCTGCTCCTTGTACGCGGCCTCGTACGCCTGCGCCAGCTCCGGGTCGCGGGCGGCCAGCGCCTCCGCGAGCTCGATGACGACGTGGCACTGCTTCACCGTGGCGTCGTCCTGCATCTTGCCGTCGATCATCACCGCTCCGGTGCCGTCACCCATCGCGTCGATGACCCTGCGCGCCCAGGCGACGTCCGCCGGCGCCGGGGAGAAGACCCGCTTGGCGATGTCGATCTGCACCGGGTGCAGGCTCCACGCCCCGACGCAGCCGAGCAGGAAGGCGTTGCGGAACTGGTCCTCGCAGGCGGTGGTGTCCTTGATGTCGCCGAAGGGCCCGTAGTACGGCAGGATCCCGTGCGCG
This sequence comes from Streptomyces sp. PA03-1a, assembly GCF_033792805.1. NCBI lineage: Bacteria > Bacillati > Actinomycetota > Actinomycetes > Kitasatosporales > Streptomycetaceae > Streptomyces > Streptomyces sp. PA03-1a. The sequence continues at coordinate 22,581 of NZ_JARAVO010000027.1, read as the reverse complement.
GCGCAGGCGTCGACCATGCGCGCGATCGTGTAGTGCCACAGGTCCTGCTGGAAGGTCAGCCGCGGCAGCTCCGCGTCCCCTTCCGCGCCCAGGGGGCCTTTCGGGTCCTCCCGCACGAGGTACCCCGGGTGTCCCCCGCCGACGCGGGTGGTCTTCATGCGGCGGCTCGCCGCCAGGTCGGCCGGGCCGAGGGAGATGCCCTGCATCCGGGGGCTGGCCCCGGCGATCTCCTCGACGTTCGCCACGCCCGTGGCGGTCTCCAGGATCGCGTGGACCAGGATCGGCCGCTCGATGCCCGCCTTGGCCTCCAGCTGGGCGAGCAGCCGGTCGACGTAGTGGATGTCCTCGGCGCCCTCCACCTTGGGCACCATCACGACGTCGAGCTTGTGGCCGATCTCGGTGACCAGGGTCAGCAGGTCGTCCAGCGCCCACGGCGAGTCCAGGCTGTTGATCCGGGTCCACAGCTGGGTGTCGCCGAAGTCGTGGGCCTTGGCCGTGTCGACCAGCCCGGCGCGGGCGGCCTCCTTGCGGTCGGCTGAGACGGCGTCCTCCAGGTTGCCCAGCAGGACGTCCACCTTGGGGGCGATGGAGGGGACCTTCGCGGCCATCTTCTCGTTGCTCGGATCGAAGAAGTGGATCATCCGCGACGGCCGGAACGGTACTTCCCGTACGGGGGCCGGGGCCCCCACGGCCAGCGGTCGGAAGAAGTCCTTCGCGGAACGCATGCGGTCTCCCGGGGTCGAGGGTGGGGAGCGGACGGCGCTCACTTTATGATCCGCGGGACCTCCGCGTTACTGGTCGGTACGTGTGCCGTTGGTCACCGGTCGGCCACGGGCGGCAGACGGTAGGTCAGGTCGGGCTCGCCCTCCTCGTTCGCGGTGCTCTCGCTGCCGGGGACGGCCCGGAAGCCGTGCCGTTCGTAGAACGCGCGTGCCGCGGCGTTGCGCCGGAAGACGTGCAACGACAGTGGGCCGTCCGGGTGGTGGCGCACGACCTCGTCGAGCAGCCGCGAGCCGATGCCACGTCCGCGCGCGTCGGGCCGCAGGTAGAGGTGCTCCAGCCAGTCGCCGTCGAGCGCCGCGAAACCGGCCGCGGCACCGGTCGCGGCCTGCTCCGCGACCCAGACCCGGCACTGCTCCAGGACGACGTTCGCGACCCACCACCGGGTCTCCTCGTCGGTGTGCAGCCGGGGCAGCCAGGGCATCGCGGCCGCCCGGGAGGCGAGGAAGACCGCGGTGATCGCGTCCGCGTCCGCGGCCTGTCCGGGCCTGATCCGTATCGCTGTGTCATCGGTCACGCGATGACCGTACGCCGGGAGCGGGAGCGTGATCGAATGGGTTTCTCCGCCCCGGGAAGGACGAGCCCCATGACCACCGCGACCGTGCACTCGCTGACCTGCTACCCCGTCAAGGGCTGTGCCGGCGTGCCCTTGGACGGCGTCGCCGTCGGCGCGACCGGTCTGGCCCACGACCGTACGTTCATGGTGGTCGACGCCGCCGACGGGTCCTTCCGCAGCCAGCGGGCGCTGCCGCGGATGGCCGTGGTGCACGCGGACGTCACCGACGACGGCAAGCATCTGGCGCTGTCGGCGCCCGGCGCCGGGGAACTGACGCTGGAGGTGGCGTACGAGGGGCCGCCGCGTGAGGTCGTCCTGTTCGACCGGCCGCTGGGGCCGGCGGTGGACCAGGGCGAGGAGGCCGCACGCTGGTTCTCCGAGGCGCTGGGGGCGCCCTCGCGCCTGGTGCGCGTGCGCCCGGGCTTCGACCGGGACGGCTGGGGCGAGCACCCAGGCAAGGTCAACTTCGCCGACGCCCACGCCCTCTCGGTGGCCTCGCTGGCCTCGCTCGACGACCTCAACCGGCGCATCACCGAGCGCGGCGGCACGCCCGTGCCCATGGACCGCTTCCGTCCCAACATCGTGGTCGCCGGCTGGAGCGAGCCCCACACCGAGGACCGGGTGCGGCTCATGGACGTCGGCACCGCCCGGCTCGGCTACTCCGTCCGCGCGATGCGCTGCTCCGTGCCGCTGGTCGACCAGGCGACCGGCCGTACGGCCGGCCCCGAGCCGGTGCGCACCCTGGCCGGCTACCGGCGGGAGCCCGAGTACGGCAACAAGGTGAGCTTCGCGATGAAGGCGGCGGTGCTCCGGCCGGGCACGATCGCGGTGGGCGACCCGGTGGAGGTGCGGGCCTGGGCGTGACCGCCCTCCCCGGCCGGCCGAACGCGGGCCTGCCCTGGCCGCAGCTGGACCCGGGCCGCAACAAGGTCGTGGTGCCAGAGCCCGACGGTTGCGACGCGCCCGTCGTCGAGGTGCGGGACCGCCGCCCGCGGCCCGGCCGGGACCGGGCCGCGGGCGGCTCACCCGGCGAGGATCAGCAGCCGCCGCAGTTGTAGTACAGGACGTCCCAGTGGTTGCCCTCGTCGGCGTAGATGTTGCCCGAGCCGGAGCGGTACTGGGGGGCGCCGTCACCGCGCAGGCCGATGTAGGTGAAGGCGCTGTGGATGTAGTTGGTGACGCAGCTGTTCTTGCCGTAGTCGAGCTTGTAGCCGTTCCAGTGCGAGTAGGTGCCGCTCGCGTGACCGGTCTCGGTGCCGCCGGTGATGTTCAGGGCGCAGCCGGTGGCGCCCTTCAGGGTGACCGCGCCCTGGGCGGTCGCCTGGTTGAGCTGGTCGAAGGACGTGCAGGTCGCGTTGTTGCGGTTGGAACAGCCACCTGACGAGGACCAGGTGATCCCGGCGTTGCGGAACATCGTCGTGGCCTGGGCGTGCGTCAGTTTGGTGACGGCGTAGGCGTCGTGGGACGCGGCGAGACCGACGCCGGGGGCGAACAGCACTCCGAGCGCGAGGACGAGTGCGCTCAGGACGGAGCGGATCTTCATCGGGGATTCCTCCTGCTGGTGACCGTGCTTCCGGTGGGGCGGCTGTGCAGCTGGAGCAGGTGGAGCAGGAGGAGTGTGCCCGGCGTTCTACGCGCGTATGCACGGCAGTTGGGCCGCCGTCGAAGGGGACGCGGACGCGGACACGGTTGGTGCCGGGTCCACGGCCGCGTCCACGGCCGTGTCCGTGTCCGTGTCCGCCGAGCTCATCGGCCGGCGGCCGTCAGTCGTTCCGGCGCGGCTCCACACCGGCGCGCAGCAGCCCGTACGCGTACGCGTCCTCCAGGGCCTGCCAGGAGGCGGCGATGACGTTCTCGCCGACACCGACGGTGGACCACTCGCTGATGCCGTCGGAGGTGGAGACCAGTACCCGGGTGATGGACTCCGTGCCGTGCTTGCCCTCCAGGATGCGGACCTTGTAGTCCACCAGCTCCAGCTTCGCCAGCTGCGGGTAGGTCCGCTCCAGCGCCACGCGCAGCGCGCGGTCCAGCGCGTTGACCGGGCCGTTGCCCTCGGCGGTGGCGACGATGCGCTGGCCGTCGGCCCACACCTTGACCGTCGCCTCGTTGGCGTGGGTGCCGTCGGGGCGGTCCTCGACGATGGCGCGCCAGGACTCGACCCGGAAGTAGTGCAGCGGGCGGCCCTCGACCTCCTCGCGCAGCAGGAGTTCGAAGGAGGCGTCGGCGGCCTCGTAGGTGTAGCCCGCGAGTTCGCGCTCCTTGACGCGCGCCACGACCCGGCCGATCAGCTCGCGGTCGTCACCGAGGTCGATGCCGAGTTCCTTGCCCTTGAGCTCCACCGAGGCGCGGCCCGCCATGTCGGAGACCAGCATGCGCATGGTGTTGCCGACAAGCTCCGGGTCGATGTGCTGGTAGAGGTCGGGATCGACCTTGATCGCCGAGGCGTGCAGCCCTGCCTTGTGGGCGAAGGCCGAGATTCCCACGTACGGCTGGTGGGTGGAGGGCGTGAGGTTGACGACCTCGGCGATGGCGTGCGAGATGCGGGTCATCTCGACGAGGGCGCCGGCGGGCAGGACCTTGCGGCCGTACTTGAGCTCCAGCGCCGCCACGACCGGGAAGAGGTTGGCGTTGCCGACCCGCTCGCCGTAGCCGTTGGCGGTGCACTGGACGTGCGTGGCGCCCGCGTCGACGGCGGCGAGGGTGTTGGCGACGGCGCAGCCGGTGTCGTCCTGTGCGTGGATCCCGAGACGCGCGCCGGTGTCGGCGAGCACGGTGCGGACGACGGCGGTGATCTGGGCGGGGAGCATCCCGCCGTTGGTGTCGCACAGGACGACGACGTCGGCGCCGGCCTCGTGGGCGGCGCGCACGACCTCCTTGGCGTACCCCGGGTTGGCCTTGTAGCCGTCGAAGAAGTGCTCGCAGTCGACGAAGACCCGGCGGCCCTGGGAGCGCAGGTAGGAGACGGTGTCCCGGACCATCTCCAGGTTCTCCTCCAGCGTGGTCCGCAGGGCCAGCTCGACGTGCCGGTCATGGGACTTGGCGACCAGGGTGATGACCGGTGCGCCCGACTCCAGAAGCGCCCTGACCTGGGGGTCCTCCGCCGCATTGCCGCCGGCGCGACGCGTGGCGCCGAAGGCCACCAGCTGGGCGTGCGACAGGTCCAGCTCGGCGGCGGCGCGGGCGAAGAACTCGGTGTCGCGCGGGTTGGCGCCGGGCCAGCCGCCCTCGATGAAGCCCACCCCGAAGTCGTCCAGGTGCCGGGCGATCGTCAGCTTGTCGGCGACGGTGAGGTTGATGCCCTCGCGCTGCGCGCCGTCGCGCAGCGTGGTGTCGAAGACGTGGAAGCTGTCGTCCAGTACGGCCGTCATGGTTCGTTCCAACTCCTGTCGGGTGAGTGGTTCCGGAGGACCGGGCTCCACTTGCCCCCATCTTCCCTCGCGCTGCACCGCCTCCGGCACGGGTGGGCCGGGAAACGAAAAGACCCCTCGCGGGTGCGAGAGGTCTGCGCGCGGGTCTGGGACACGGTGGTCGCTTCCGCGGTGGTCTGCGGTTCGGCGATCACTGAGGACCGGCGCGCCTGCTGCCGATAATCATGGCGAACGAGGACACATCGGCAGTCTGCCACAGGACCCGCGGGCGTGGGACACGGTCTCAGGATGCGGGCACCCGGTCGGCCGCGGGCCGACCGTCAGGCGGTGGGCGCCGGGGTGAGGGCGTCATCCAGGAACTCCTTGACGTGCTCCAGGGCCTGCTCGCGGTCCAGCCCGGGCAGCCCGATGACCAGAGGCACGCCGAAGCCGTCCAGCAGCGCCCTCAGCCGTACGGTGAAGCGCTCGGGATCCAGTGGCCGGAAGTCGCCGCGCGAGATGCCCTCGGCGAGCAGGGCGACCAGGTCGCGGTGCCAGACCAGTTCGAGATCGAGTTGTCGGCGGAGCACCTCCTCGGCGGCCGTCGTCCTGTTCCAGATCTCGGACCAGAGCGTCCATCGCGGGTCGCGGCGCCCGTCGGGCAGGTACAGGTCGATGACGGCGTCGAGCCGTACCCGGGGAGCGGTGGGGCTGCCCAGCACCCGCCGGCGCTCGGCGGCGAGCTGCTCCTCGCTCCATTCGAGGGTCTGCAGCAGCAGCTCGTCCTTGCTGCCGAAGTAGTAGAGGACGTGGCCGCTGCTCATGCCGACCTGCCGGCCGAGGCCCGCGATGGTCAGCTCGGCCAGCCCGCGCTCGGCGATGGTCGCCATGGCGGCGGCCATCACGTCCTCGCGGGGCTGCTTGAGCCGCCGCCGCGGGCGGGCGGGTCCGGTCACGGTTCCTCCGGGGCGGTCACATCTGGGGCTGCTGCTGGGTGATGCAATGAATACCACCACCGTGGGCGAAGATCGTACGAGCGTCCACCAGCACGACCTCCCGCTGCGGGAGGAGCCGCTCGAAGACGGCCTTGTTGACCTCGTCGGCGGGGTCGTCGAAGGCGCACAGGATCACGGCGCCGTTGCAGAGGTAGTGGTTGACGTACGAGTAGTCGACCAGCTCCCCGTCCACCTCCTGGAGCTGCGGCGCGGGCAGCTCCACGACCTCCAGCGGCCGGCCCTTGGCGTCGGTGGCGGCCCGCAGCAGGGACGTGACCTCCCGGGAGACGGCGTGGTCGGGGTGGGCCGGGTCCTGCTGGCTGTGGACGACGACCACGCCGGGGCGGACGAAGGCCGCCACGATGTCGACGTGCCCCCGGGTGCCGAAGCGGCCGTAGTCGGCGGTGAGCCCGCGGGGCAGCCAGATCGCCTTGCGCGTTCCGAGGAAGGCGTGGACCTCGGCTTCCACCCGCTCCCTGGTCCAGCCAGGGTTGCGGCCCGGGTCGAGCTGCACGGTCTCGGTGAGCAGCACGGTTCCCTCGCCGTCGACGTGGATGCCGCCGCCCTCGTTCACGAAGGACGTGCCGTAGCAGGTCGCGCCCGCCCGTCCGGCGACGAAGGCGCCGATCTCCGCGTCGTGCCCCCAGGCCGCCCACTCCTGGGCGCCCCAGCCGTTGAACGTCCAGTCGGCGGCCGCGAGGCGTCCGGCACCGGTCAGGAAGGTCGGGCCCATGTCGCGCATCCAGGCGTCGTCCAGCGGCGCCTCGGTGACCGTGACGTGCGCGCCGCCTGAGCCGAGCAGCTCCCGTGCGCCCGCGGCGTCCTCGGGGCGTGCCACGACGGTCACCGGCTCGAAGCGGGCGACCGTCCGGGCCACGGCGGCCCAGGCCCCGCGGGACACGGCCAGGTCCTCGGCGCCGTCGAAGGTGACGCTGGGGGACGGCCACGCCATCCAGGTGCGGGTGTGCGGGGCCCACTCGGGCGGCATCGTGTAACCGTCGGCGGCGGGGGTGGCGGGCATGGTGCTGGTCCTTGTCACAAGAAGTAGAGACGGCTGAGCGACACCTGTTCCGCGGGCTCGGAACGCAGCGGGTCGCCGTCGAGCGTCACCAGGCCCGTCCCGCCGTCCACGTCGACCTGCCCGGTGCGGGAGTTGAGGACGAGGTCGGCCGGGCCGATGCCGCGGGTGCCGCGCACGGCGACGCGGCGGCGCCGGGTGGGCATCCGGTCGTGCTCCAGCTCCAGGGCGGGGCGGGCCACGAACGCCACGGACAGGTCGGCGGCGGTCGCGCCGTGGGCCCCGAACAGCGGGCCGAGGACGAGCGGTTCGCAGGTGTCGGTGGCGGCGCCCGGGTCGCCGGTGACCCCGTACGCGGGGAAGCCGGACTTGAGCACCATCTGCGGCTTGGCGCCGAAGTACTGCGGTCGCCACAGCACGATGTCGGCGAGCTTGCCGACCTCGATCGAGCCGATCTCGTGGGCGAGGCCGTGGGCGATCGCCGGGTTGATGGTGAGTTTGGCGACGTAGCGCAGCACGCGGGCGTTGTCGTCGTCCGGGCCGTCCCCCTCCAGGGGGCCGCGCTCGGACTTCATCTTCCCGGCCATGGCGAAGGTGCGGCGTACGGTCTCACCGGCGCGGCCCATGCCCTGGGCGTCGGAGGAGGTGATGCCGATCGCCCCCAGGTCGTGCAGCACGTCCTCGGCGCCCATCGTGCCGGCGCGGATGCGGTCGCGGGCCATCGCGGCGTCGCCCGGCAGGTCGGGCTTGAGGTCGTGGACGGAGACGATCATCCCGTAGTGCTCGCCGACCGCGTCGCGGCCGAAGGGCAAGGTGGGGTTGGTGGAGGAGCCGATGACGTTGGGCACGCCCGCCATCTTCAGCACGTTGGGGACGTGCCCGCCGCCGCAGCCCTCGATGTGGAAAGCGTGGATCGTGCGGCCCTCCAGCACGCGCAGGGTGTCCTCCACGGACAGGCACTCGTTCAGGCCGTCGCTGTGCAGGGCGACCTGGACGTCGTACTCCTCGGCCACGCGCAGCGCGGTGTCCAGGGCGCGGGTGTGGGCGCCCATGTCCTCGTGGACCTTGAAGCCGGACGCCCCGCCCTCGGCGAGCGCCTCGACCAGCGGCGCCGGGTCGGAGGACGAACCGCGGCCGAGGAAGCCGATGTTGACGGGCCAGGCGTCGAAGGAGTTGAAGGCGTGCCGCAGCGCCCAGGGCGAGTTGACGCCGACGCCCCACACGGGCCCGAACTCCTGGCCGATGATCGTGGTGACCCCGGAGGCGAGCGAGGCCTCCATGATGCGCGGGGACAGCAGGTGGACATGGGTGTCCACGGCTCCGGCGGTGGCGATCAGCCCCTCGCCGGACACGATGGAGGTGCCCGTGCCGACCACGACGTCCACCCCGTCGAGGGTGTCGGGGTTGCCGGCCCGGCCGATGGCGTGGATGCGGCCCTCGCGGATGCCGATGGACACCTTGCGGATGCCGACGGCCGCATCGATGACCAGCACGTTGCTGATCACCACGTCGCAGGTCTCGCGGACGGCGGCGGCCTTGAGCGCCAGCCCGTCGCGGGCGGTCTTGCCGAACCCGGCGAGGAACTCGTCCCCGGGCCGCTGGGAGTCCGACTCGACGCGGACCACCAGGCCCGAGTCGCCCAGCCGGACCCGGTCCCCGGCACGCGGTCCGTGCACGGCGGCGTACTCGTACGGGTCGATGGTCATGACCGCGCTCCCAGGTATCCGCAGGCGGCGGCCCGCCGCAGCGCCTCCGCCTTCGCGCCGGGCGCGTCGAGCGGACCGTCGACGAGCCCGGCGAAGCCGATCACCACACGGTCGCCGCCGACCGGGACCAGCCCGACCTCCCGCGCCTCCCCCGGCCCGAAGCGCACGGAGGAACCGGCCGGCACGTGCAGCCGCATGCCGTACGCCGCCGAACGGTCGAAGTCCAGCCGGGGGTTGGCCTCGAAGAAGTGGAAGTGCGAGGTCACGCTGACCGGTACGGAGGCGGTGTTGCGCACGGCCACCACCACCTCCGGGGGCTGCTCGGGAACGGCCGGGCCCGGCAGCACGGCGCCGGGGGCGTCCGACCCCAGCGAGCCCCCGCCGATCGGGTCCGTGATCACGGCCAGCCGCGAGCCGTCGTCGAAGACGGCCTCCACGTGGACCTCGGTGACGACGTCCGCCACGCCGGGCAGCACGTCGCCGGGGCCGAGTACGGCACGGCCGGCCTCGACGGCCTCCGCGAGGCGCGCCCCGTCCCGCGCGGCCTCGCAGACCGTGTCGGCGATCAGGGCGGTGGCCTCGGGCACGTTGAGCCGCAGCCCGCGCGCCCGGCGGGCCCGGGCCAGCTCCGCGGCGCCGAACAGCAGCAGCCGGTCGCGCTCGGTCGGGGTGAGCCTCACGTCTCCGCACCTCCCACATCGACCTCCCACATCGATCACCGTTTAGAGCACCACTCTAAACCTGAAAGCCGCCCAGGGGAAGTATTGACCTCGGCGCAGGGTGGGAGGAAATTGAGTGGCGTTCAAACTTTCCCGGCACGGCAAGGGAGCCCGCCATGCAGATCGAACAACGCGGAGTGGACACCGTCCCCGACGAGGAACGGACCAGTCGCCCCCGCGACCTGGTCAGCATCCTGCTGGGCTCCAACCTCGCGCTGGGCGTGATCGTCTTCGGCTGGCTCCCGGTCTCGTTCGGCCTCGGCTGGTGGGCCTCCGTCACGTCCCTGCTCCTGGGCACCGTGGTCGGCACGGTGCTGGTCGCCCCGCTTGCGCTGGTCTCGCTGCGCACCGCCACCAACCTCTCCACGAGCAGCGGCGCCCACTTCGGCGTGCGCGGCCGGCTGCTCGGCTCGGTCATCGGCCTGCTGCTGTCGCTCGGCTACACCGCGCTGACCCTGTGGGTCGGCGGCGATGCCGTCGTCGGCTGCCTCGGCCGGCTCGTCGGGCTGCCGGCCGGCGGCTGGAGCTACACCGTGGTCTACGCCCTGCTCGCGGCCTGCACCGCCACGTCCGCCGTCTTCGGCTACCGGATGCTGCTGCGGCTCAGCCGCGCGCTGTCCGTAGGGCTGACGGTGCTGCTGGTCATCGGGGTCCTCGCGTACGCGGGGGACTTCACGACGGCCGCGCCCGCCGGCACGCAGTACCTGCTCGGCGGCTTCTGGCCGACCTGGCTGCTCGCCACGGTCTCGGCGGGCCTGAGCGGGCCGATCGCGTTCATCACGCTGCTGGGTGACTACACGCGCTACATATCGCCGCGCCGCTTCTCCCAGCCGCGGGTCTTCCGGGCCACCTGCGCCGGGCTCGTCGCCGGACTGCTCGTGCCCCAGCTCTTCGGCACCTTCACGGCGCTCGCGGTGGGGGCCGGCGAGGACTACGCGGGGCCGCTGGTCGCGGCGGCGCCCGCCTGGTACCTGGTGCTGCTGCTGGCCAACGCGTCGGCGGGCTCGGTGGGCAACGCGGGGCTGATGCTCTACAGCATGGGCCTGGACCTGGACGCGATCCTCCCGCGGGCGACGCGCACGCAGGCGACCTACGTGGTGGCCGCGGTCTCCACCGCACTGGTCTACCTCGGGCACTTCGCCTGGGCCGCCCAGGACGCGATGACCTCGTTCGTCCTGCTGCTCACCGCCGTGGGCACCCCGTGGGCGGTCGTCACCCTCATCGGATTCGCCCGGAGCCGGGGCCGCTACGACACCGACGCCCTCCAGGTCTACAACCGGCGCAGCCGCGGCGGTCTGTACTGGTACCGCGGCGGCTGGAACGTGCAGGCCACGCTCGCCTGGGCGGCGGGGTCCGGCATCGGGCTGCTCGCCGTCGACACCCCGGCCTACAGCGGACCCCTGCTGTCCGTGACCGGCGGGATCGACCTCAGCTTCCTGATATCGGGTGCCGTCACGGCCGCGGTGTATCTCGTGCTCAACGCGGGCCGCCCGCACCCCGTGCCGCCGACTCCGGAACGGGTCGCGGTCACGGTCACCGTGTGAGGCGGGGCCGCTCCCCCGCCCGGCCCCGCCGTCGCACGGACAGCGGCGCGGCGCCGCCCGGTCCTGCCCGGCGCGGCGCCGTACGGGGGCGATGGGCGGTCAGCCGCCCAGAGGGTGCATCCAGCCGTGGGTGTCGGGGGACTGGCCGGTCTGGATGTCGAGCAGCGCCTTGCGCAGCTTCATGGTCACCTCGCCCGGCTCGCCGTCGCCGACGGTCCAGTCCGCACGGGTGGACTTCACGGAACCGACCGGCGTGATGACGGCCGCGGTGCCGCAGGCGAAGACCTCGGTCAGCGATCCGTCCGCGTTGCCGTTCTTCCAGTCGTCCACGCTGATGCGGCCCTCGCGGACCTCGTAGCCGAGGTCGGCGGCGATGCGCAGCAGCGAGGCGCGGGTGATGCCGGGGAGGAGGGAGCCGGTGAGCTCGGGGGTGACGATCGTGTCCCCGTACACGAAGTACAGGTTCATGCCGCCCATCTCCTCGATCCAGCGGCGCTCGATCGCGTCGAGCCACACGACCTGGTCGCAGCCGTGCTCGATGGCCTGGGCCTGGGCGACCAGCGACGCGGCGTAGTTGCCGCCGGCCTTCGCGGCGCCCGTGCCGCCGGGCGCGGCACGGACGTACTCCTCGGAGAGCCAGACGGAGACCGGCTTGACGCCACCGGGGAAGTAGGCCCCGGCCGGGGAGGCGATGACCATGAACAGGTACTCGTTGGCCGGCCTGACCCCGAGACCGACCTCGGTGGCGAACATGAAGGGGCGCAGGTACAGCGACTGCTCACCTTGGCTCGGCACCCACGCCTCGTCCTGGGTGACGAGCGCGTCGACGGCGGCGAGGAAGGTCTCGACGGGCAACTCGGGCATGGCCAGGCGGCGGGCGGAGGCCTGGAAGCGCTCGGCGTTGGCCTCGGGACGGAAGGTGGCGACGGACCCGTCGGGCTGACGGTAGGCCTTGAGACCCTCGAAGATCGTCTGCGCGTAGTGCAGCGTCATGTTCGCGGGGTCGATGGAGAGCGGCGCGTACGGGACGAGCTCCGCGTCGTGCCAGCCACGGCCCTCGGTCCACCGGATCGTCACCATGTGGTCGGTGAAGTGGCGGCCGAATCCGGGGCTGGCGAGGATCGCCTCGCGCTGCGCGGCGGGCAGCGGGCGCGAGGAGGGCTTGAGCTCGATCGTGGGCGTCGTCATCTGTCGTGTCCTTCGCGTCAGGGTCAGGGCGGACCGCACCCGCCGTCCCGAGGTGCTAGGACGTCCGAGTTTCCCCTCGCACAGCGGCCCCACCGCTGATTATCGCAGCGGCGGGGCCGGAGACGTACATGCGCGGCCCGAGAGGTCAGGGTCAGTCGTGGAGCGGTCACTGACCGGCCGGGCCGACTGGCGGAGGCTAACCCGGCGGTCAGCCGGCTACTCGCGCGGCGAGCGCGTCGCCGATCTCGGAGGTGCTGCGCGTCCCGGAGCGCTCGGCGAGGTCCGCGGCGACGGCGGCCTCGATCCGCTCGGCCTCGGCGGTGTAACCGAGGTGCCGCAGCAGCATGCCGACCGAGAGCACGGTGGCGGTCGGGTCGGCCTTGCCCTGGCCGGCGATGTCCGGGGCGGAGCCGTGCACCGGCTCGAACATCGACGGGAACGCACCGCCCGGGTTGATGTTGCCGCTGGCGGCGAGGCCGATGCCACCGGTCACGGCGGCGGCCAGGTCGGTGAGGATGTCACCGAAGAGGTTGTCGGTGACGATCACGTCGAAGCGCTCGGGCTGGGTGACGAAGAAGATCGTCGCGGCGTCCACGTGCAGGTAGTCGGTGGTGACCTCGGGGTACTCCTCGCCGACCTTGTCGAAGATGTTCTTCCACAGGTGGCCGGCGTGCACGAGGACGTTGTTCTTGTGGACCAGCGTCAGCTTCCTGCGGGGGCGCGCCTGGGCGCGGGCGTAGGCGTCGCGCACCACACGCTCGATGCCGAACGCCGTGTTGAGGCTGACCTCGGTGGCCACCTCCTGCGGCGTACCGGTGCGCAGGGAGCCGCCGTTGCCGACGTACGGGCCCTCGGTGCCCTCGCGGACGACGACGAAGTCGATGCTCGGCTCGCCGGCCAGCGGACCCTTCACACCCGGGAAGAGCCGGGAGGGCCGCAGGTTGACGTGGTGGTCGAAGGCGAAGCGGAGCTTCAGCAGCAGCCCGCGCTCCAGGACGCCCGAGGGCACCGACGGGTCGCCGACCGCGCCGAGCAGGATCGCGTCGTGGGCCTTGAGCTGTTCCAGCTCCGCGTCCGGCAGGGTCTCGCCGGTCTCGTGCCAGCGCTTGGCGCCGAGGCTGTACTCCTTGGTCTCCAGCTTCACGTCCTGCGGAAGGACGGCGGACAGGACCTTCAGGCCCTCGGCCACCACCTCCTGGCCGATTCCGTCGCCGGGGATCACTGCGAGACTGATGCTGCGAGACATGGCGAGAACCCTACTCCGCCGTCCATGGAATGACACATGATGTCCGCATGGCGGACGCCTCCTGTACGCGCCAGGTGCTGTTCACCCGTATGACCGTGCTGAGTTGGCGGCGGAAGGGAATTCCCTGTCCATGGACACTCCACGCATGGGCATCGACGAGGATCTCGCCGGCCGTCTGAGCATGGCGGAGCAGCATGCCTGGCTGCGGGAGCGGCACTCCCGCAGACGGGTGATCCGGGGCGGTGCCGCGGTCGCCGGGACCGTCGCCGGGGCCGGTGTGCTGGGCGCGTCGGCGTACGCCGGGAGGGAGCCGGCCGCCGCGCCGGCGCGCTTCCCCGCGGTGCCCGTCCCGCCGGCCGCGGTCCACGTGGACGGTGCGCTGGTGGCCCCGTTCGGCCGGCACCTGGCCTTCGGCGCCGACCCCGGGACCCAGATGCGCGTCTCCTGGCAGGTGCCGCTGCCGGTGCGGGGGCCGTTCGTCCGGGTGGGGCTGCGGCCCTGGGACCTCGGGCAGCGGATCGAGGCCGAGGTGCGCCCGCTGCACACGGCAGCGCTCGGCAAGGAACTGCCCGCGGTGGAGCAGTACTACCTGCACGCGGCGCTCGACGGGCTGCGCCCCGGCACCACGTACTACTACGGCGTGGGACACCAGGGCTTCGACCCCGCGTCGGCGCCCGCCTACGCGACGATCGGCTCCTTCGCCACCGCCCCGGACCCCGGGCAGCGCAGGTCGTTCGTGTTCACGGCCTTCGGCGACCAGGGTGTCAGCTACCACGCCCTGGCCAACGACAGTCTGATCCTGGCTCAGAACCCCGCGTTCCACCTGCACGCGGGCGACATCTGCTACGCCGACGACTCGGGCCGGGGCACGGAGGGCGACACCTACGACGCGCGCGTGTGGGACCAGTTCCTCGCCCAGACCGAGAGCGTCGCCTCACGCGTCCCGTGGATGGTCGCGCTCGGCAACCACGACATGGAGGCCTGGTACTCCCCCAACGGCTACGGCGGCCAGGAGGCCCGCTGGTCGCTGCCGGGCAACGGCCCGGACCCGGGGCGGCTCCCCGGCGTCTACTCCTTCGGCTACGGCAACGTGGCCGTCGTGGCGCTGGACGCCAACGACGTGTCGTACGAGATCCCGGCCAACCACGGGATCAGCGGCGGCCGGCAGACCGCCTGGCTGGACCGCCGGCTGGGCGAACTGCGGGCCCGGCGCGGCGTCGACTTCGTCGTCGTCTTCTTCCACCACTGCGCCTACTCGACCACCAGCGCGCACGCCTCCGAGGGCGGGGTGCGCGAGGCCTGGGTGCCGCTCTTCGAGAAGCACCGAGTCGACCTGGTGGTCAACGGGCACAACCACGTCTACGAGCGCACCGACGCGGTGCTCCGCGACGCCGTGGGCAAGGACGTCCCCGTCGGGGCGACCACGCACCCCGAGCGCGACGGCATCGTCTACGTCACGGCGGGCGGCGCCGGGAAGAGCCTGTACGCCTTCCCGGTGCCGGACAGCCACGAAGGGCACGTCAAGGACCTGGACGGCGTGGAGACCTACCACTGGGTGAAAGGTGCCCACAAGGTCACGGAGACGGTGGAGTGGTCACGCGTCCGCTACACCGGCCACTCGTTCCTGACCGTGGAGTCGCAGCCCGCGCCGCCCGGTGGGACGGCGCGGCTGGTCGTCTCGGCGCTCGCCGAGAACGGCAGACGGATCGATCACTTCACCATCGCGCGGACGGCCAGGTAGGCCAGGCGTCGCAGACGGCGGAGGGGATGGGGAACGGAGTGGCCGGTCAACGCGGCTCGTGTCCCGTCGATCCGCCGTTGTCACGGCGGTCCAGGGCGCGCTGGAGGGCTTCGGCGGCGTTCTTGCGGGCGGTCTCGTCCATGGTGAACAGCTCCCGGAGAAGAAGAGAGGGTTGTGTCGCCATAGAACGGGGCGGGGAGCGGCGCTGCAGGGGGTGACCTGCCACAGGTGCGCGGCTGTCCGCCGGTCGCTGGTGGAGCGAGACGTTCGGCTCCTACAAAGCTAGGACAGCTCCGCCGATCTGTCTCCACAATTACTCGGACTTCCTACTATCTGAGACGGCGAAGGCCCGGCACCCCACGGAATCGGGGGTACCGGGCCCTGCCCCTTGCGGGCTCGTCCGGGTGACGCGGAGATCAGCCCATGTGCGGGTAGCGGTAGTCGGTCGGGGGCACCAGGGCCTCCTTGATCGACCGGGTCGACGTCCAGCGCATCAGGTTCTGCGCGGCACCCGCCTTGTCGTTGGTGCCGGAGGCACGGCCGCCGCCGAACGGCTGCTGGCCGACCACGGCGCCGGTGGACTTGTCGTTGATGTAGAAGTTGCCCGCGGCGAAGCGCAGCCGCTCCATGACGTGGGCGACCGCGGCGCGGTCACGGGCGACGACCGAGCCGGTCAGCGCGTACGCGGCGACCGATTCCATCTGGGTCAGCATCGCCTCGAAGGCGCCCTCGTCGGCGTCGTCGTAGACGTGGACGCCGAGCACCGGGCCGAAGTACTCCTCGCGGAAGATCTCGTTCTCCGGGTCGGAGGAGACCAGCACGGTCGGCCGGACGAAGTAGCCGACGCTGTCGTCGTAGGTGCCGCCGGCGACGACCTCGACGGTCGGGTCGGCCTTGGCGCGGTCGATGGCGGCCTTGTTCTTGGCGAAGGCGCGCTCGTCGATCACGGCGCCGATGAAGTTCGACAGGTCGGTGACGTCACCCATGGTGAGGCCGTCGACCTCGGCCGCGAACTCCTCCTTGAAGCCGTTCTCCCACAGGGAGCGCGGGATGTAGGCGCGGGAGGTGGCGGAGCACTTCTGGCCCTGGTACTCGAAGGAGCCGCGGGTCAGCGCGGTCTTCAGCACCGCCGGGTCGGCCGAGGGGTGGGCGACGACGAAGTCCTTGCCGCCGGTCTCGCCGACGATCCGCGGGTAGGAGCGGTACTTGTCGATGTTGGTGCCGACCGTCCGCCACAGGTGCTGGAAGGTCCGGGTGGAACCGGTGAAGTGGATGCCGGCCAGGTCCGGGTGCTCCAAGGCGACCTCGGAGACGGCGATGCCGTCGCCGGTGACCAGGTTGATGACGCCCTTGGGCAGCCCGGCCTCCTCCAGCAGCTCCATCAGCAGCACGGCGGCGTGCGTCTGGGTCGGGGAGGGCTTCCACACCACGACGTTGCCCATGAGGGCCGGGGCGGTCGGCAGGTTGCCGGCGATCGCGGTGAAGTTGAAGGGCGTGATCGCGTAGACGAAGCCCTCGAGCGGGCGGTGGTCGAGGCGGTTCCACACACCCGGGGAGTTGGCGATCGGCTGCTCCGCCAGGATCTGGCGGGCGAAGTGCACGTTGAAGCGCCAGAAGTCGACCAGCTCGCAGGGGCTGTCGATCTCCGCCTGCTGGGCGGTCTTGGACTGGCCGAGCATCGTGGAGGCGGCGATCGTCTCGCGCCAGGGGCCGGCCAGCAGGTCGGCGGCGCGCAGGATGATGGCGGCGCGGTCGTCGAAGGACATGGCGCGCCAGGCCGGGGCGGCGGTCAGCGCGGCGTCGATCGCCTCGCGGGCGTCGTCCTGCGTGGCGTTGGCGTAGGTGCCGAGGCGGGCGCCGTGGTTGTGCGGCTGCACGACGTCGAAGCGCTCGCCGCCGCCCATCCGCCGCACGCCGCCGATGGTCATCGGCAGCTCCACCGGGTTCCCGGCCAGCTCCTTCAGCTTCGCCTCGAGCCGGGCCCGCTCCGGGCTCCCCGGGGCGTAGGAGTGCACCGGCTCGTTCACCGGGGCGGGGACCTGGGTCACAGCGTCCATGGAAGACATCTCCTTGTGTCCTTGTGGGGTCGTGGGCTCAGCGGGTGGGGAGGAAGGACCGCAGGAAGAAGGCCAGGTTCGCCGGCCGCTCCGCGAGGCGCCGCATGAAGTACCCGTACCAGTCTGCGCCGTACGGGACGTAGATGCGCATGCGCTCGCCCTCGTCGGCCAGGCGCCGCTGCTCGGCGGTGCGGATGCCGTACAGCATCTGGAACTCGTACGAGCCCTGCTTGCGGCCGTGCCGGTGCGCGAGCTCCTGGGCGATGGAGATCAGCCGCGGGTCGTGGGAGCCGATCATCGGGTAGCCCTCGCCCGCCATCAGGATCTTCAGGCAGCGCACGTAGGCGCGGTCGACCTCGGCCTTGTCCTGGTGGGCGACGGTGGCGGGCTCCTTGTAGGCGCCCTTGACCAGGCGCACGCGGGAGCCGGCGACGGCGAGGGCGCGGGCGTCCTCCTCCGTGCGGAAGAGGTACGACTGCAGGACGGCTCCGGTGCCGGGGTGGCGCAGGCGCAGATCGGCGAGGATCGCGAGGGTGGAGTCGACCGTGGTGTGGTCCTCCATGTCGAGCGTGACGGTGGTGCCGATCTCGCTCGCCAGGTCGGCGACGGGGCGGACGTTCTCCAGTGCGATGTCGTGGCCGCCGGCCGGCAGGGCCTGCCCGAAGGCCGACAGCTTGACGGAGACCTCGGCGCGGGTGCCCAGGCCCTCGGCCTTCAGGGCCTCCAGCAGCCGCAGGTAGGCGTCACGGGTCGCGAGCGCGGTCGCCTTGTCGGTGACGTCCTCACCCAGGTGGTCGAGCGTGACCTCCAGGCCGGAGGCGGTCAGCGACCGCACGGTCTCCATCGCGGGCGCCAGCTCGTCACCCGCGATGAAGCGGTTCACCACGGGGCGGGTGATCGGCGCGCCCGCGACGACGCGGCGCATACGGTCGCTGCGCGAGGCGGCGAGCAGCACGGGACCCAGCACGGTCTCCTCCTGGAGGAAGGGCTGCCCAGGGGGCAGGCAGCGTCGCCGTGAAATCTAGGATCCACCTACCCCGCCCACCATCGACAGCTGTCACGCATCCGATCGGCATCCCTCATACAGATGTATGAGGGAGAATGGCGGCGTGCGCGGTGACTACCAGGAGCTGGTCGACGAGGTCTCGGCGCTGCTCGGCGCTCCCGCGACCCTGGAGGACCGCGACTTCCGGCTGATCGCCTTCGGCGCGCACGACAGCGACGACGACGCCGCCATGGACCCGGTGCGGACCCGGTCGATCCTCACCCGCCGCTCCACCGCCGAGGTCCGCTCCTGGTTCGAGCGCTTCGGCATCGCCCGCGCAACGGCCCCGGTCCGCATCCCCGCCGCCCCCGACGCCGGGGTGTTCCGGCCCCGGCTGTGCCTGCCGGTGCGGCACGGCGGCGTCGTCCACGGCTACGTGTGGCTGCTGGACACCAGCGGGTACACCGACGCCCAGCTGGCCGCCGCCATGGCGGTCGCCGCCCGCATCGGCGCGTTGCTGGCCGCCGAGTCCCGCGCGGGCGCCGACGCCGGCCGGGCGCTGGGCGATCTCATCGGCTCCGCCCCCGGGCCCGGCCGCACGGCCGCCCGCGAGGCGTTGCGGGCCGCGCTCGGCCCGGACGCGGACGAGGCGCACGCGGTGGTGTGCGTCCTGCCCTGGCCGGGTGGCGAGGACGGCGACGCCCCGGGACCGCGCGGTGTGCCGGGCGCCGCCGCGCTGTGCGTGGTGCCGCCGCGGGAGACCGCGGGCGAGTCGCACCGGGAGCCCCCGGTCGCGGCGCTCGCCGCCCTGGTGCGGCTGCGCTCGGCGACGATGTCGGGGCCCGCGCTCACAGCGGCCGCACGGCTGATGGAGGGCAACGGCCAGGCGGCGGAGCCGGGCGCGCGGGCCGGCATCAGCGCCCCGCGCCAGGGACTCGCCGAGCTGCCCGAGGCATGGCACGAGGCCGTCTCCGCGGCCCGCGCCGCCCGCGCCCAGCCCCGGCTCGGGCGCACGGCGGAGTGGGACGCGATCGGCCCCTACCGGATGCTGGCCGCACTGCCCACCGGGGCGGTGGACCCGGCGGTGCGCCCGCTGCTGGAGCCCTCGCACGCCGACCTCGCACGGACCGCCGAGGTGTACCTCGACCGTGCGGGGCAGGCCGGGCGCGCCGCCGCGGAACTGCGGATACACCGCCAGACGCTCTACTACCGGCTGTCCCGCGTCGAGCGGCTGACCGGCCTCGACCTCGACGACGGGGAGGACCGGCTGCTGCTCCACATAGCCCTCAAGACGGCCGGGCTCGGGGACTGATGGGACTGTTGCCGACCCGAGGGGGCACAAGTAACGTGGCGCGAGGCCGTTGGGGGGCTTGATCAACACGCGCAGGACGCGGGCGACCCGCGCGTCCCGCGCGGACACCGCGGAGCGAAACAAGGGGATCGGGAGCCGGTGACTCATTCCACGGAGGCCCACGGACGCGAACGCCCGGCGCTGTGGAGGACGCCGCCGGCCGTCCCCGGCAGACCGCGCCCCGACCGCAGACTGCTCCTGGCCGGGCTGCTGCTGGTCGTGTCGCTGGCCGCCTTCACCGCGCTGTGCCTGTCGATGCCCGTGCCCATGGCCGACATGCAGGTCTACCGTGCCGAGGGCGCGGCCGCCGTCGACGGCACCGACCTGTACGGCTTCACCGTCACCGAGTGGAAGCTGCCCGCGACCTATCCGCCCTTCGCCGCGCTGCTGTTCGTACCGACGACGTGGCTGCCCGTACCCCTGCTGAAGCTGGCCTTCATGGGCGGCAACCTGCTGCTGCTCGGGCTGCTCGCGCACCTGTCCTGCCGGGCGACGGGGTGGCCGCGCGCCCGTGGCTCGCGCTGGGTGGTGGTGCTCCTGGCGATGGCCCTCGGGCTGTGGCTCGAGCCGGTCTTCCAGACGATGCTGTACGGCCAGATCAACCTGCTGCTCACGGTGCTGGTGCTGTGGGACCTGAGCAGGCCGGACGGCGCACGCGGCAAGGGCATCGCGATCGGTGTGGCGGCCGGCATCAAGCTCACCCCGGCGATCTTCGCCGTCTACCTGCTGCTGACCGGCCGGCGCAAGGAGGCCGCGGTCGCCGCCGCCGCCTTCGCCGGCACCACGCTGCTGGGTGCGCTCGCGCTGCCCGGCGCGAGCGTCGACTACTGGACCCGCTGCCTGTTCGACACCAGCCGGATCGGCAAGGTCTGGATCGTCGACAACCAGTCCCTGCAGGGCCTCGTCGCCCGGATGCTGCACACCGCCCACCCGGGCGCCGTGTGGGCGGTCGCCGCGCTCGTGGTGGCCTGCGCGGGGCTCGCGGTCTCGGTGCGGATGGGCCGGCTGGGCCGGGAGGCCTGGGGCGTGGTGTGCTGCGCAGTGACGGCGCTGCTCATCACCCCGATCAGCTGGTCGCACCACTGGGTGTGGTGCGTGCCGATGCTGATCCTGCTCGCCGCCGAAGCGCCGCGCTGGGCGCTGCGGGTGGCCGCGGTGGCCTTCCTGGCGCGCACGCTGTGGATCGTGCCGAAGGCCGGTGACCTCGATCTGCACCTGGCGTGGTGGCTGCAGCCCTTCGCCTCCCCGTACCCCGTGCTGGGCCTGGTCTTCCTTGCGGCGGTGGCGCTGCGCTTCCGGCCCGGCTCCCCCGCGGTGGCGGCGCTGACGGCGAAGGGGCGGCCGTCCCGGATCGCCCGGGTCGGCCGCCCCCAGCGGAGCGAACCGGCCGTCAGTCCTCGAGATTGACCGCGCGGGCCGAGCTCGCGCCGATCTCCTCGGCGATCTCGGCCAGCACCGGCGCCGGGATGGCGGTGTCGACGGTCAGCGCGACCAGCGCCTCCCCGCCGGCCTGGTCACGGGCGACCTGCATGCCCGCGATGTTGACGCCGGCGTCGCCCAGGATGCGGCCGATGGTGCCGACGACGCCGGGACGGTCGGTGTAGCGCAGGAAGCCCATGTGGTCGGCGAAGACCAGGTCCACGTCGTCGTCGCCGACGGCGACGATCTTCTGGATGTGCTTGGGGCCCGCCAGCGTGCCGGAGACGGCCACCTCGGTGCCGTCGGAGAGCGTGCCCCGCACGGTGACCAGGTTGCGGTGGTCGGGCGACTCGCTGCTGGTGGTGAGGCGGACCTCGACCCCGCGCTCCTGCGCGAAGAGCGGGGCGTTGACGTAGCTGACGGTCTCGTCGACCACGTCCTCGAAGACGCCCTTGAGGGCGGAGAGCTCCAGCACCTTCACGTCGTGCTGGGTGATCTCGCCGCGCACCTCGACGTCGAGGCGGACCGCGACCTCGCCCGCGAGGGCGGTGAAGATCCGGCCGAGCTTCTCGGCGAGCGGCAGGCCCGGGCGGACGTCCTCGGCGATGACACCGCCCTGGACGTTGACCGCGTCCGGCACCAGCTCACCGGCGAGCGCCAGGCGCACGGAGCGGGCGACGGAGATACCGGCCTTCTCCTGGGCCTCGTCGGTGGAGGCGCCCAGGTGCGGGGTGGCCACGACGTTGTCGAACTGGAAGAGCGGCGAGTCCGTGCACGGCTCCTTGGCGTACACGTCCAGGCCGGCGCCGCCGACCCGGCCCTCCTTGAGCGCCGCGGACAGCGCCTCCTCGTCCACGATGCCGCCGCGGGCGGCGTTGACGATGCGGACGTGCGGCTTGACCTTGCGCAGCGCCTCCTCGCCGATCAGGCCCACGGTCTCCGGGGTCTTGGGCAGGTGCACGGTGATGAAGTCGGAGACCTGCAGCAGCTCGTCGAGGCTGAGGATCTTCACGCCCATCTGGGCGGCGCGCGCGGGCTGGATGTAGGGGTCGTACGCGACGATCTTCATCCCGAAGGCCGACATGCGCTGCGCCACCAGGGCGCCGATGCGGCCGAGGCCGACCACGCCGAGGGTCTTCTCGGCGAGCTCGACGCCGGTGTACTTGTTGCGCTTCCACTCGCCCTGCTTCAGGGCCGCGTTCGCCGGGGCGATGTTGCGGGCCACGGCGATCAGCAGGCCGCACGCCAGCTCGGCGGCGGTGACGATGTTGGAGGTCGGGGCGTTGACGACCATCACGCCGGCCTTGGTGGCCGCGGAGACGTCCACGTTGTCCAGGCCGACGCCCGCGCGGGCCACGACCTTGAGCTTGGAGGCTGCGGCGATGGCCTCGGCGTCCACCTTGGTGGCGCTGCGGATCAGGATGGCGTCGGCGTCGGCGATCGCGCTCAGGAGTTCTCCCCGGTCGGCGCCGTTGCAGTGCCGGATCTCGAAGTCCGGCCCGAGGGCGTCAACGGTGGCGGGCGACAGCTCTTCAGCGATGAGTACGACGGGGTTGCTCACGTGAGTCCTCACTAGTCCCTGGTCTACGGCCGCGTCCCGACGGCCGAAGGCGGTGGAGAGGGATGGCATGCCGCGTGGAAGACGCACGACGCTGTGAGCCTGACGCGCTTGTTAATGGAGTGTATCGGCGGCGGGCCCGGCATCCTGCGACAACGTGGAAGGATCACCCGCACGAGGGTGTACGGGGTGGCCAAAGCCGCCGGTCCCGGGGGCGCGGCGCCCCCGGGACCGTTCCGACCGCGGTGCGGAGGACTTACGCCTCCTCGTCCACCCAGCTCATGAGCTTGCGGAGCTTCTTGCCGGTGGTCTCCAGCAGGTGGTTCTCGTCGGCCTTCTTGTACTCGTTGTACCGGGGCAGGCCGGCGTTG
>NZ_JARAVO010000279.1:0-11790 GCF_033792805.1 Streptomyces sp. PA03-1a | reverse complement strand
CTTCCTTCCGTCCCCCGTGCTGACACACGCTAGGCTCGCCGGCCCGCCCCGCGCGGCCGCCTCATGGCGACTTCATCGCGCGGACACCCGTACGTCACATCGCCCCGGGCAGTGCCGTGATGCGGTCCAGCGGCCCGTACGGTCCGGCCGCGAGCGCGGTGCGCAGGGCGGCGACGACCTCGGCGGGGCTGCGGGTGAACGCGGCGGGCGCGACCCGCAGCACGCGCAGGCCCAGCGACTCCAGTCGGCCGCGCCCGGTCCCCGGGCCGAGGTCCAGGACGAGGCCGTCGCGCACCCAGTACGCGTCGGGTGAGGCCAGGAAGGCGCCGTCGAACTGGAGCGTGGGACGCCACAGCGGCTGCCTGAGTCCCGACCGGGCCACCAGGGCGCGGGCCATGGGCCCGGCGGAGGCGGCGCGCGGACCGGGATCCATGGCGTCGAGCAGGGCGGCCACGGCGGGGCGCCGGGCGAGCACCGCGCCACCCAGTTCCGCGGCGAGCGCTGGAGCGGGCACGCCGAGCGCTATGACCAGTTCGCGGACGACGTCCAGGGCCCACTCGGGGTCGATGGACTCCCGTACGCCGTCGGCCGCCGCCCGGGCCACCGGGGCCACGGGCACACCGTCCACGGTGTCGGCCACGGGGAGCCCGCGGCCGTGGTGGACCCGCACCCAGGTGTGCGTGCGGATGCGGCGCTCGCTCGGGACGAGCACGTCCACCACCGGGAGCCCGCAGGGCGGCGCGGCCACGGCGACGCCGTGCAGGGCGAGCCCCGCCACGCCGGTGATCATGGCCGGGACCTGCGGGTACCCGGCGAAGGCCAGGGCAGCCCTGGACCGCTGCGCGGCGGTGAGCGGACCGGGCTGGAGGACGACCACCCGGGGCAGCGGCCGCTGCCACCGGCCGCCGGGGCGGCACCACTCCCGCAGCCTGCTCTGCGGCACGCCCACGGCGGCGAGTTGGGCGACGGTGGCGACCCGGTCCTGTTCACGGGCGAGCCGGCGGACGGCCGGGGTGAAGTCGTTTCGCGTCATGCGCGCCCCATCCCCCCTCGTAACCGGTCGACCACCGCTTGTGACAGACCTGTCGAGAACGGCCACCCTCCCGGGTGGCGGGGCGTGCGGCCGGTTGCCGTGGCCGTCCCGGGCCCCGGTGGGACCCCTCTCCGGCGGGACCCCGGCCGGGACCGGCTGTCAGTGCCCCGTCCTACGCTGGGGAGCGTGACGCAACCACGGACCCCTTCCGCCGAGGTCGCCTGGTCGGTGCTGGAGGCACCGGTCGGGCCGCTGCTGCTCGCCGCGACCGGGCAGGGCCTGGTCCACGTCGCCTTCCGGACCGGGGAGGAGCAGGCGCCCGCCGTGCTGGAGCGGATCTGCTCCCGGCTGGGCGCCGCGCCCGCCCGCAGGCCCGGGCCCGCGGGGGCCCGGCTGGACGAGGCGATACGCCAGGTGGAGGCGTACTTCGCCGGGACGCGCCAGACCTTCGACCTCGACCTCGACTGGTCGCTGACGACCGGCTTCAACCGCCGTGTGCTGCGCGAGCTGTCGGCCGGCGTCCCGTTCGGCAGTGTGGTCGGTTACCAGGACCTCGCCAAGCGGGTCGGAGAGCCGGGCGCCGCCCGGGCCGTCGGGGTGGCCATGGGCGCCAACCCGCTGCCCGTCGTCGTCCCGTGCCACCGGGTCCTGGAGAGCGACGGAGGCATCGGCGGCTTCGGCGGGGGCCTGCGCATGCTCGACATCAAGCGCGCGTTGCTGGCCCTGGAGGGCGTCCTGCCGGAGCCGCTGTTCTGACGGTTCCTCAACACCGCCGTGCTGGACGGCAGGTCACACCGGCGGGGGCCGGGGAGGGGTGGAGAAATGGACGAATCGACTTTCCGCATCGCCGAGGGCGCGCCGGACTCGCCGGTGCTCCTCCACGTCCCGCACAGCGCCCGCGCCGTGCCCGGGCACGTCCGTGAGCGCATCCTCCTGGACGACGCCGGACTGGCGGCCGAGCTCGACCACATGACGGACTCGTACACCGACCTGATCGCGGCGCGCGCCGCCGGACGGACGCGGGCGTGGCGGTTCACCAACCGGCTGTCGCGGCTGGTCGTCGACCCCGAGCGGTTCCCGGACGAGCGGGAGGAGATGCGGGCCGTCGGCATGGGCGCCGTCTACACCCGCACCTCGCACGGGGCGCCGCTGCGCGAGCCCGACCCCCGGCACGAACGGGCCCTGCTGGACGCCTACTTCGAGCCGTACGCGGCCGCCATGACGGCGGCCGTGCAGGACCGGCTGGAGGCCACCGGGCGAGCGGTCGTCATCGACGTGCACTCCTACCCCGGCGCGCCGCTCCCCTACGAGCTGCACGGCGACGGGCCCCGGCCCGCCGTCTGCCTGGGCACCGACGCCTTCCACACCCCGGCCTGGCTGCTGGACGCCGCCCGCGAGGCCTTCGCGCCGTGCGGCGAGGTCGGTCTCGACTCGCCGTTCGCCGGCACCTATGTGCCGTTGAAGCACTACGGCGAGGTCCGCGAGGTCTCGGCGCTGATGGTCGAGATCCGCAGGGACGGGTACATGAGCGAGCCCGGTGGTGCCCCCGGCGAGGGACTGGACCGGTTCGGTGACGCCCTGGCCGCCCTCGTCGCCGCCGTGGGCAGGGGCGGCGCAACCGGCGGTGGCAGCGGAACCGGCGGCCTCAGGTGACGCGGAAGCCCGTGAACTCCACCAGGCCGTGGTCGCCCGTGCCACCGTTCCCCGCGGTCATGAAGAGCCCCACGTCCTGGGTCCGGGCCGCCGCCGGAACGGTCACGGTCGCGACCTTCCGCCACGTCGTCCCGTCGTCGGTGCTGCACTCCCCCGTGTACGCGCGGCCCCTGCGGCGCAGCCTCAGCAGCACCGGGGCCCGCACACCGGCGAGCCGCCGGTAGCGGTTCAGCCGGCCGTCGCCGTCGGAGTCGTACGACAGCGTCACCCCGTGCCCGGGGCTCACCGCCAGGTTCAGGAAGCCCGGGGCGGCCGGGTCGTCGAGGTCGTCGCGGACGACGATGCCGGCCCGCGCCCATGCGGCGGTCTCGGCCTGGCTGTCGACCCGGGTGGTGACCGACCCGCCGTCGCGCAGCGCGCCGGGCCGCAGGACCGCCGCGAACTCGGCCGTTCCCTTCCACAGGTCGCGCCCGGCGCCGTCGATGGCGAAGCGGTCGCCGAGCTGCCCGAACACCGCTCCGGTGCCGTTGACGGTCCGGTACGCACGGTCCAGCGGGCCCGCGACGTACAGGTCCCCCGTGGCCACCGCGGGCACCCGCGCGCCGCCGGGCACCGGCTCGTACGCGGCCCGCGCCTCGTACCGCAGCGGCGACAGCGGCCGCTTGGGGCGGGCCTCGGGCGCGGTGACGTGCCAGGTCGCACGGCCGGTGCCACCGGCCGCCACGCGCGGCAGCGACAGCGCCCCGCGCGGTGCGGCCCGCACCCCGTCCGTGGTCAGGGAGAAGCCGACCGTGCCGGTGGGGGCGAGCCCGTTGGTGTTGGCGAACTCCGCGGTGACCACGGCCCGGCCGCCCGGCACCAGCGTCACCGGGTCCGCGGTCACGGTCAGCGTGCCCTGGTAGGGGGCCGCGGCAAGGATCTCGTAGGCCCGCCGGGCGAGCGTGTGCGCATCGCCGGTGGGCCGGGTGGGGTAGCGCCTGGCGCGCTTCGTCCAGGGCTCCTCGGCGCGGTACCAGTCGACGGCCCGCGGGGTGCGGCGGGTGGTGAGGGCCGCCGCGCACTCGTCCAGGAAGGTCCGCCAGCGCGGCAGGTAGAAGTCCGCGACCAGCCCGTTCCAGTCACGGTTGGCGTACTCGTGCAGCGACACCGACGTCGCGCGCCCGCCCCAGGTGGTGGTCAGCACCCGGGCGGTGCGCTCGAGTTCGGCGCGCTGCGCGTCCGCCCCGCCCCAGGCCCGGGCCTCCGCGAGCCAGGGGCCGAGCAGGAAGGCCCGGTGGCCGCCCGCGACCTCGTCGGCCAGCCGCATCAGCCGCAGCCAGAGCTCGGACAGCTGGCGGAAGACCGCCGCGTCGCCGCGCGCGAACGCTGCGCGCAGTTGCGGCAGGAGCTGCCGGCTGCGGTTGGCGACGGCCTGCCGGGCGACGTCGGTCAGGTCGTAGCGGTAGGCGTCGCGGCCGCGTGCCCCTGCGGACACCGCCAGCAGCGCGGCGAACGCCGCGTCGAAGGCGGCGGGATCGTAGGTAAGAGCGTTCGGCGCGTACACGCTGCTGGAGTCGGCCGTCAGCGAGGGACGGGCGGTGAAGAGGCTGTCGTGGGCGTCGGCGCGCTCCAGCGCGTCGTGCCGGTAGGCGGTGCGGCGCAGCGACTGCCAGGCGACGCGTGCCTGGCCGTCCTCGGTGCCGTAACGGGTCCGCGCGTAGGTGTCGAACCAGGTCGGCAGGTCCACCCGCTGCTCGTGCCAGGGCAGTTCGCAGAACAGCTCGAAGGCTGCCGGGTCGCGTTCGGCGGCCTCCGGGAGGTAGCAGGTGCCGGCCAGGGCGCTGCCGGGCTTGTCCCGCCAGCTGAAGAAGCGGTCCGCCCACACGTGGGTCTTGGCGCCGATCGTCGTCCGGCCGCCGAAGTTGGGGATGGAGCCGAAGGCGTACGGGGTGCCCGCCCAGTCCCGCTCGCGGTCGGTGACCGAGGCGAACCGGTCGGAGACGCCGTCCACGACGAGCGTCCGCTCCTTGTCGACCGCTTCCAGCAGGTCGGCCCGCGGGTTCTTCTCCCAGCCGAGGATCACCCAGGTGGCGCGGGGGTGCGCCGCGCGCAGCGCCGCCTGGACGCCGCGGGCGGCCGCGGCCACGGGGACCCCGCCCGCGGTGCCGCCCTCGTGGAGCAGGTCCATCTTGAAGTACGCGGCCTCGCCGAACAGCTGCTTCTGGTGGCGGTAGAAGGAGGCGGCCACCGCGGCGAATGCGCCGGTGCGCGGGTCGAGCCAGTCCGGGCGGGCGAAGCCGTGCCAGGTGCCCTGCGGGACGACGTGCGCCCCGGGGTTGCGGCCGGCGAAGCCGTCCGGGACGGTGCCGAAGTAGCCCGGCAGCACGGGGGCCATACCCAGTTCGCGCAGCCGCGCGGTGATCCTGCGGCCCAGCGCCGCGCGGGCGTCGACGATGCCCGCGGTCAACGGGCCGCCGTACCCGGAGAGGTTCTGCAGCAGCCACCACGGCTGGTGGGACGGGGCCGGCAGCCAGGCCAGGGCCTCCTTGTCGGAGTAGCCGAACTCGCGCAGCACGCGCCGGTACACGGCCTCCGCACCGGCCACCACCAGCACCTCGTTGCAGCCGTGCAGTGCCAGGACGTCGATGAAGCGCTCCCAGCGCGACCAGTCGGCGTAGGGGGCGGTGTACCCGTCGTTGGTGTCGTTGAGCACGAAGCGGTGCGGCACGGTGGCGCGGCGGGCGATGCCGCCCGGGGGTGGCGCCGGGAGCGTCGCGGGCAGGGCGTCCAGGCTGTCGCCCACCCAGGAGACGCCCACACCGCACACGTGCTTGAGGTACCAGCGCACGCCGCACAGCAGTGTGGCCGGGGACGTACCGGCCACCTCGATACGGCCCCGCGCACCCGCGATCCGGAAGCGGTCGGACCGTTCGCCGTCCTTGCCGCCGTTCCCCCGGCCCTGCGCGACCAACCGGAACTGCCCCGCGTGCCGTGGCAGCAGCCGGCCCAGCGCGGCGCGTGCGGGAGCGGTGTCGAAGGCAGCGGCCGTGGTCGCGCCCGCCGCCCCCGTCGCGAACACCGCGCCCGTCGCGGTCGCGGCGGCGGAACCCAGCAGCATCCGCCTGGTCACTCGAGTCACGGCCGGCTCCCGACAGTTGAGGCTGCGTCAGAACGCGTGCCCCGGAACGGTAACGGGAGTGACGATACGGATCAATGTGACGCGAGGGATGTTCGCCGTAAAAGCGGACGGACTACCCACCCTGGCTCACGCCGGACCAGGGAAGCGGGCCGCCTGCAGGTAGTCGGGCTTGGGGTCGAGCGCCGCCGCCAGCCGGAAGTGCCGCAGCGCCTCGTCGGAGCGGCCGGAACGCTCCAGGGTGCGGCCGAGGGCGAAGTGCGCGTACGCGTTGTCCGGCTCGCGCTCCAGGACGACCTGGAACTCCAGCTCGGCCGGGCGCAGCTGCGCGGACAGGAAGAAGGCCCGCGCGCGCAGCAGCCGCGCCGCGGTGTTCTCCGGGTGGGCGGCGATGACCGAGTCCAGCAGCTTCACCGCCCCACGGGCGTCGCGGACCGCCAGCAGCTGCTCGGCCGCACGGAAGTCGATGACGTGGTTCTCGGGGCTCTGCTCGGGCACAGCCGCCTCCTTCCCCGGGCGCTCAACAGCTCACAACTACCCAACATCACCATCCGCATATGCATTCCCCGGCGGAACACCCCGGTGGTCGCTCAGGCCTCCTCGTCGGCCGGGCGCCGTTCCGCCGGCACCGTGGGCCCCGCCGGGTCCTTCGGCGCCTCCAGGGCCGCCGGCGCCGCGCCGCCGACCTCGGCGACGGGCCGCGGCGGCTCCACAGCCGCGGCGGGGTCAGGTGCCGGGGCAGGAACAGGGGCCGGCTCGGCGGCCGGACGTTCGCCACCCGACGCCCGCTCGAAGAAGCGCAGCATCTCCACCGGGAACGGCATGACCAGCGTCGAGTTCTTCTCCGCGGCCACCTCCACGACCGTCTGCAGCAGGCGCAGCTGCATCGCCGCGGGCGTGCCGTCCATCGCGGCCGCGGCCTGCGCGAGCTTCTGCGAGGCCTGCAGTTCGCCGTCGGCGGTGATGATGCGCGCCCGGCGCTCGCGGTCTGCCTCGGCCTGCCGCGCCATCGACCGCTTCATCGACTCCGGCAGGGCCACGTCCTTGATCTCCACGCGGTCGATGTGGATGCCCCACCCGACGGCAGGCGTGGCCAGCATCAGCTCCAGGCCCTCGTTCATCGCCTCGCGCCCCGACAGCAGGTCGTCGAGCTCGCTCTTGCCGATCACCGAGCGCAGCGAGGTCTGGGCCACCTGCAACATCGCGAACTGGTAGTTCTGCACGTCCACCGTGGCCTTGACCGGGTCGATGACCCGGAAGTACAGCACGGCGTCCACCCGGACCGAGACGTTGTCGCGGGTGATGCCCTCCTGCGAGGGCACCGGCATGGTCACCACCTGCATGTTGACCTTGGTCATCCGGTCCGCCAGCGGCACCAGCAGGCGCGGCCCGGGCTGCTTGGCCTGCGGCCGCACCCGCCCGAAGCGGTAGACCACGCCCCGCTCGTACTGCTTGATCACCCGGAAACTGCTCTTGAGACCACCCAGTCCCAGCACCACGACGGCGATCCCGATCGCTGCCGACACGGCTTCCATCCCAGCCCCCTCTGTCCGCGGTGGAGCGACGCTACTGCTCCACAGACGTCCACGGAGAGGATTCCGGATCAGCTCTTGACGATCTTTTGACGCAACTGCTCCCACACCTGCCGGACCTGGGGCTCCAGCGCCTCCAGCGGCCCGTCGTTGTCGATCACGACGTCGGCGACCGCCAGCCGCTGTTCCCGGGTGGCCTGGGCCGCCATCCGGGCCCGGGCGTCCTCCTCGGCCATGCCGCGCCGCCGCACCAGCCGGTCCAGCTGGGTCTCCGGTGCGGCGTCCACCACCACGACCACGTCGTACAGCGGTGCCAGGGCATTCTCCGCCAGCAGCGGCACGTCGTGCACGACAACCGCGTCCGGGCCGGCCGCCTGCTCCAGCGCCGCCGAACGGTCCCGGACCAGGGGGTGGACGATGGCGTTCAGCGCCCGCAGCCGCTCGGGGTCGGAGAAGACGATCGCGCCCAGCTTCGGCCGGTCGAGGGCGCCGCCCGCGGCCAGCACCCCCTCGCCGAACTCGGCGACCACCGCCGCCAGCCCGGGCGTGCCCGGCTCCACCACCTCGCGCGCGATCCGGTCGGCGTCGACCAGCACCGCCCCGTACGAGGCCAGCAGCCGCGACACCTCGCTCTTGCCCGCACCGATCCCGCCCGTCAACCCCACTTTGACCATGGCGCGAGACTACCGGTGCCCCCGCACACCCACGATCCGGGTCAGGAGCCGTCGTCCTCACGGTCGGCCAGGAAGCGCTCGAACTCCGCCGCAAGGTCGTCCGCCGACGGCAGCTCGACCGGCTCGGCGATCAGGTTCTGCCGGCTGCCGCCGCCCGCCAGCGCGTCGTACTGGTTCTCCAGGCCCTGCACCACCGCGACCAGCTCCGCGTCACCGTCGGCGACCTGCCGGTCGATCTCGGCGCGCACCGTGTGCGCCTCCATCCGCAGCGCGTGCGCCACCTGCGGAAGCACCAGTCCGGTGGCGGCCGTCAGCGTCTCCACCACCGTCAGCGCGGAGTCCGGGTAACCCGAACGCGCCAGGTAGTGGGGCACGTGCGCGGCCAGGCCCAGCACATCACGGCCCGCCTCCGCCAGCCGGAACTCGACCAGCGACTCCGCGCTGCCCGGCACCTGCGCCTCGTCGAACCAGCTGCGGTGCCCCGGCACCAGGTCCAGCCGGTTGCCGTGCGGCGTCAGCCCCACCGGGCGGGTGTGCGGCACGCCCATGGGGATGCCGTGGAAGTTGATCGCCAGCCGTACCCCCAGCCGCTCCACGACCTGCACCACCGCGGCGGCGAAACGCTCCCACTCGATGTCCGGCTCCTGGCCCGACAGCAGCAGGAACGGGCTGCCCGTACTGTCGCGGACCAGCCGCAACGCGATCTCCGGCGCGTCGTACGCCGTCCAGCGGTCCCGCTTGAAGGTCATCAGCGGACGGCGCGCGCGGTAGTCCACCAGGCGGTCCGCGTCGAAACGCGCCACCACCTGGTGCTCCTGCCGCTCCAGCAACTCCTCGACGACCTGCCCGCCGGTCTCCCCGGCGTCGATGTACCCGTCGAAGTGGTACAGCAGCACGGGTCCGGTCTCACCGAACGCCTCGTCGACCGCCTCTGCCCCGCCCGGCTCGTATGCGTACAGCCCCTGCGGATCCAGCACTGCGCACCCTTCCCTCGGTCTTCTCAACTCTCGGTGCAACGGACCGCACAGCCCGCGCATTCCCACCGGACCCCGCAACGCGGAAGGACCCGCCCTCCAACAGGAGAGCGGGTCCTTCCGTGGTGCGTGGGCGATACGCCCTGCGATCAGCTCTGGCCGCCGGCCAGCTTCTCGCGGAGCGCGGCCAGCGCCTCGTCCGAGGCGAGCGCGCCGGACTGGTCGCCGGACTCCGAGGAGTACGAGCCACCGGTCGGACCGGCCGGAGCCGCCTCGCCGGCCGCGGCCGCAGCCTCGGCGTCGGCCTCGCGGGACTTGATGACCTGGGCCTGGTGCTGCTCGAAGCGGGACTGCGCCTCGGCGTACTGGTGCTCCCACGCCTCGCGCTGGGTCTCGTAGCCCTCGAGCCAGTCGTTGGCCTCGGGGTCGAAGCCCTCGGGGTAGATGTAGTTGCCCTGGTCGTCGTAGGACGCGGCCATGCCGTACAGGGTCGGGTCGAACTCGACCGAGGCCGGGTCGGCACCGAAGGACTCGTTGGCCTGCTTCAGCGAGAGGCTGATGCGACGGCGCTCGAGGTCGATGTCGATGACCTTGACGAAGATCTCGTCGTTGACCTGGACGACCTGCTCCGGGATCTCCACGTGGCGCTCGGCCAGCTCGGAGATGTGGACCAGACCCTCGATGCCCTCGTCCACGCGGACGAACGCACCGAACGGCACCAGCTTCGTGACCTTGCCGGGCACGACCTGGCCGATCTGGTGGG
Organism: Streptomyces sp. PA03-1a; assembly: GCF_033792805.1. Taxonomy (NCBI): domain Bacteria; kingdom Bacillati; phylum Actinomycetota; class Actinomycetes; order Kitasatosporales; family Streptomycetaceae; genus Streptomyces; species Streptomyces sp. PA03-1a. The sequence continues at coordinate 2,046 of NZ_JARAVO010000279.1, read as the reverse complement.
TGCGGGCGAACTGCTGCCACGGGTCTTCCTGGGTCGCCTTCAGCGACAGGGAGACACGCTCACGGTCCATGTCGACGTCCAGGACCTCGACCGTGACCTCCTGGCCGACCTCGACGACCTCGGAGGGGTGGTCGATGTGCTTCCAGGACAGCTCCGACACGTGCACCAGGCCGTCCACGCCACCCAGGTCCACGAAGGCACCGAAGTTGACGATGGAGGAGACGACGCCGGAGCGCACCTGACCCTTCTGGAGGGTGGTGAGGAAGGTCTGACGGACCTCGCTCTGGGTCTGCTCCAGCCAGGCACGGCGGGACAGGACCACGTTGTTGCGGTTCTTGTCCAGCTCGATGATCTTGGCCTCGAGCTCCTTGCCGACGTACGGCTGGAGGTCGCGGACACGGCGCATCTCGACCAGCGAGGCGGGGAGGAAGCCACGGAGGCCGATGTCGAGGATGAGACCACCCTTGACGACCTCGATGACGGTACCGGTGACGATCCCGTCCTCTTCCTTGATCTTCTCGATCGTGCCCCAGGCACGCTCGTACTGAGCGCGCTTCTTGGACAGGATCAGACGGCCCTCCTTGTCCTCCTTCTGGAGGACCAGGGCCTCGATCTCGTCGCCCACGGCGACGACCTCGTTGGGGTCGACGTCGTGCTTGATCGAAAGCTCGCGCGAGGGGATGACACCCTCGGTCTTGTAACCGATGTCGAGCAGGACCTCGTCCCGGTCGACCTTCACGATGACGCCGTCGACGATGTCGCCGTCGTTGAAGTACTTGATCGTCTCGTCGATCGCGGCGAGGAAGGCTTCCTCGGAACCGATGTCGTTGACCGCCACCTGCGGGGTGGTACGAGGGGCCTGGGCCTCGGTGCTGCTCGTCATTAGGAAAAGGGCTCCGGTACGGACATGAAGTCGTAGGTACTGCTACGCCGTAAGCCCGTTTCGCTCCTGCCGATTCCGGACAGCCCAGAGGCCGAGAGGTTTACAACAGATGTGAGCGCAGCCTGCTCCGTCCGAGGCGCGCAGGCTCGCAGCGCAACTTGTAGCATACGGGGGCAGCCGGGCACGGTCAATGCACGAAGAGCGCACCACGGGCGTAACACCCCGTACCGGGCACTGGCACATAGACGTGTTGCGGCGGCACCGCAGCCACAGGTCACCACAGAGGGTACGACGACCAGCGCAATGATCCAAGCACCGGCCCCCCGGCCCTTCCCCGAAGAACCCGAGGCCACGCGCCGTGTCGCAGGCGCCACGGAGAGCAGCCGAGCCAACCGCGGATGGTGGGACCGCAACGCCGACGAGTACCAGAACGACCACGGAGAGTTCCTCGGCGACGGAGATTTCGTCTGGGGCCCGGAAGGAGCAACCGAGGACGAGCTCCACCTCCTCGGACCCGCCGCCGGACTCAAGGGCGCGTCCGTCCTGGAGATCGGCGCCGGCGCCGCCCAGTGCTCCCGCTGGCTCGCCGCGCACGGCGCCCGGCCCGTCGCCCTCGACCTCTCCCACCGCCAGCTCCAGCACGCCCGCCGCATCGACGACGGCCACAGCCCCTTCCCCCTCATCCAGGCCGACGCCGGCGCCCTCCCCTTCGCCGACGCCTCCTTCGACCACGCCTGCTCCGCCTACGGCGCCCTCCCCTTCATCGCCGACACCGCCCACGTCATGCGCGAGGTCCGGCGCGTCCTGCGCCCCGGCGGCCGCTGGGTCTTCTCCGTCACCCACCCCATCCGCTGGGCCTTCCCCGACGAACCCGGCCCCGACGGACTCACCGCCTCCGCCTCCTACTTCGACCGCACCCCCTACGTCGAACAGGACGAGAGCGGACACGCCGTCTACGTCGAACACCACCGCACCCTCGGCGACCGCGTCCGCGAACTCGCCGCCGCCGGCTTCCACCTCGTCGACCTCGTGGAACCCGAATGGCCCGCCTGGAACACCGCCGAATGGGGCGGCTGGTCCCCGCTGCGCGGCCGGATCATCCCCGGCACCGCGATCTTCGTCTGCGTCGCCCCGTGACCACCCCCCGCCCCGCGGGCCTGCGG
>NZ_JARAVO010000278.1:0-11797 GCF_033792805.1 Streptomyces sp. PA03-1a | reverse complement strand
CCGCCCCGCCCCGCACCGGAAACCTGCGGGCCCGCCTCACCAGCTTCGTCGGCCGTGAGGCCGAACTGGGCGTGCTGCGTGCGAGCCTGACCGACGGCAGGCACCGCCTGGTGACGCTGACCGGCCCCGGGGGCTCGGGCAAGACGCGGTTGTCGCAGGAGGCCGCGGCCGCGGTGGCCGGGGCCTCCGCGTACCCGGACGGGGTGTGGCTGGCGGAGTTCGCCCCGCTGGACCGCCCCGCCGCCGTGCCGGACGCGGTGCTGAGCGCGATCGGACGCCGTGACACGGCCGTGCTGGCCGCCGCCCGAGAGGTGCGCAGCGCGGGCCAGGAGGCCGACCCGGCCGCCCGGCTCCTGGAGCACTGCGCGCAGCGCCGCATGCTGCTGGTGCTCGACAACTGCGAGCACGTCATCGACGCCGCGGCCGCCCTCACCGACCAGTTGCTCGCCGCCTGCCCCGGTGTGACCGTGCTCGCCACGAGCCGCGAGCCGCTGGGCCTGCAGGGCGAGACGGTGCGCCCGGTCGAGCCGCTGCCGTTGCCGACCGCGCACCGGTTGTTCGTGGAGCGCGCGGCGGCCGTGCGTCCCGGGTTCGACGCGGACCTCGACCACACGGCGGCGGTGGACGAGATCTGCCGCCGCCTGGACGGGCTGCCCCTGGCCATCGAGCTGGCCGCCGCGCGGCTGCGGGTGCTCACCCCGCGGCAGATCGCGGCCCGCCTCGACGACCGTTTCCGGCTGCTGACCGGCGGCAGCCGCACCGCGCTGCCCCGCCAGCAGACGCTGCGCGCGGTCGTCGACTGGAGCTGGGACCTGCTCGGCGAGGCGGAACGCACGACGCTGCGCCGGCTGAGCGTCTTCGCCGGCGGCTGCACGCTGCAGGCGGCGGAGGCCGTGTGCGGGGAGGAGGCGCTGGAGCTGGTCGGCCAGCTCGTGGACAAGTCCCTGGTCGTCGTCGACCACGGCGCGGAGGAGGTGCGCTACCGGCTGCTGGAGACGATCCACGAGTACGCTGCCGAGCGCGCCGCCGGTGATCCCGCCGACCTGGCGGAGGCGGCCCGCCGCCACACCGCGTACTTCGCGGACTTCGCCCGCACCGCGGACTCCGGCCTGCGCGGCCCCGATCAGTTGGTCTGGGCGGCCCGTGTGGAGGCGGACCTGGACAACGTACGGGCCGTGCTGCGCCGGACGATCGACGCGGGGGACGAGGCCGAGGGGATCGAACTGGCCCTGGCCATGGGCTGGTTCTGGTGGCTGCGCAACTTCCGCGACGAGGCGCGGGAGTGGCTCGTCCGGCTCATCGGGCTTGCCGAACTCCCCGACGATCCCGGCGCCCCGGGCTTCTGGTCGCGCATGAACCTGCGGCTGCTCCACCTCTTCGTGGTCAGCGACACCATCCCCCGCGAGGAGATGCAGAGCCGGGAGATGCTGGCGCTGGCCTCGCGGATCGTCGAGGTGTACAGCGTGCCGGGCCCGCACTCGGCGCGCTTCCCCGGCATGCTGTGGCCGTTCTGCGACTACGTCGTGGGCCGCCACGAGGCGATCCGGGGGCACGCGGACACGATGGTGGCCACCTGCCGCGCGTACGGCGGCGCGTGGGAACTGGCGGCGGCGCTGATGTTCCGTACGCACATCACGATCGACCTCCCCGGCGGGCTCCCCCGGGCCGACGCGGACTGGCCGGAGCTGCTGGAACTCAGCGAGCGGCTCGGGGACCGCTGGATGCGCGCCCAGGTCTGCGAGGCCGGTGCCGAGATGGCGCTGGCGTACGGCGACTACGCGGCGGCGCGGGCGGACCTGGAGGAGGCCCTGCGGCTCGGCGGTGAACTGGGCGCGCACGTCGAGGGCATCTTCGTCCGTTCCCGCATGGGTGAGGTGGCCCACCGCGAGGGCGACGACGCCCGCGCCGAGGAGCTGCTGCGCCAGGCGGCCGAGGAGGCCGAGCAGTACGGGGTGTGGGACGCCCGCGCCTACATCCGAGCGCTGCTGGCGACGATCGTGCTGCGCCGGGGCGAGCTCCGGGAGGCCCGGGAGCTGGTCGACCTCGCGCACAGCGAGGGCCGTCTGGGCACGCCCCCACCGGACTTCGAGCTGCTCGTGGCGAGCCTTTCGGCCCGGGTGGCCGCCGCCGAGGGCGACACGGCGGGTGCCCTGGCCGGGCTCGCGGAGGCACTGCGCGCGGGACTCGACGGCTTCTGCGCCGAACCGCGTCTGGCGGCGGTGGCCGAGTACGCCGCCGAGGTGCTGGTGGCCGTCGGCGATCCCGTACGGGCCGCCCGGCTGCACGGTGCGGCCGACGGCCTGCGCGCGGACCTGCCGCGCCCGGTCCCGGAGGAGGAGGGGGTGCGCGCGGTGGAGGCGGCGGCCCGTGCGGCCCTGGGGGACGAGCCGTACGAGCGGGCCCGCACCGCAGGCCACGGGCTGGGCGGCGAGGGCGCCTACGCGCTGCTGGCCGAGGTGATCGCTTAGGGGAATGGCCGGGGACGGGCTCTTCGTTGCAGGCTTGAGGATTCAACTGACGGTTTTGGTGACGGAGAGAGCATGAAGGTCGAGATCTACAGCGACATCGCCTGTCCCTGGTGCTACGTCGGCAAGCGCCGCTTCGAGCGGGCGCTGGCCGCCTTCCCGCAGGCCGACCAGGTCGAGGTGGTCTACCGCCCCTTCCAGCTCGCCCCCGACAAGTCCGACACCCCCGAGCCCCACCGCGCCTACCTCGACGAGCGCTACGGCCCGCAGTCCGCGGCGATGGACGCCCGGGTGGCGGAGCTCGGCCGCGCCGAGGGCCTCGCCTTCGACTTCGACCGCGCCATTGAGAACAACACGCTGCTCGCCCACCGCCTGCTCTGGCACGCCCTGGACGCGTACGGCGCCAAGGAGCAGGCCGCGCTCAAGGACCGGCTGCTCGTGGCGCACTTCGCCGAGGGCGCCGACGTCGGCGACCGCGGCACCCTGGCCGCGCTCGCCGCCGAGGCCGGGCTGGACCGCGACCGCGCGGCCGCCTTCCTCGCCTCCGACGAGGGCCTCGCGGAGGTGCTGGCCGAGATCGACGACGCCCGCAGCATCGGTGTGAACGCCGTCCCGACCTTCGTCTTCGAGGGCAAGTGGGCCGTCCAGGGCGGCCAGGAGACCTCGACCTTCCTGCGCGTGCTGGAGCAGGTCGCCCAGGAGACCGGCACGGTACCCGCCGCCCCCGCGGCGGACGCCTGCGCCGACGGAGCGTGCGAGGTCCCCGCCGGCTGAACCGGCGGGGAGCGGCGGCACAACTCAGTCGCAGGTGATCCGCGACACCGCCCAGTCCGCGACGTTCACCAGGTGGAACCTGCGCGTCGGCTCGACCGTCAGCCGGATGCGGGCGTTGCCGGCGATCGGCACGTGCACCGGCACCCCCGGGTCACCACCGCGCAGCACCTCGGAGCGCCACAACCGCCCGTGGTCGCCGTGGACCGAGAAACGCGCCGCGCCGAAGCCCAGTGCGACGTCGTCGATGCCGACGACGGCGTCGAAGGCGGTGCAGGAGCGGTTGAGGTCGATGGTGACGGTGGACGGCGCACCGACCGTGACGCCGTCGGGGTAGCGCGTGCCGTCGATGCCGAGGCCCCAGCGCTGCCAGACCCAGTCGCCGAGCCGGATCGTGGGCCGGTCCGACCGGCCGAGGACGCCGTGCCCGAGCGCGCTCAGCCGGTAGGCCACCGGCTCGGGCGCCTGGGTCGGCGTCGGCGTCGGTGTGGGCGTGGGCGTCGGCCCGGGGGTACGGCTGGGGTACGGCGCCGGGGGCTCGCTGGGTGTGGGCGCCGGCTCCTCGACGGGGCGCGCCGAAGGCGTCGGGGTCGGGGTGACGGCCCGTACGGGAGCCTGGACGGACGGCGTCGGGCTCGGCGCCGGGGAGCGCCGCGACGGCGAGGGGGTCGGTGTGGGGGCCGGCGCCGGTACGACCGGCGCGGCCGAGGGCTTGCTCTCCACCTGCGGCGAGGGTGTGCTGTCGTTCCCGGTCAGGGCGATCGCCACCACGGCACCGGCCGCCGCGAGCGCCAGCCCAGCGGCAACGGTGATCTTCACCGGTGCGGCGGCCCCTTCGGCGGCCGCCGCACCACCGGCACCCGCCACCGCACCACCGCCCGAAGCGCCGCCCGACGCTGCGGCGGCCGCGGCACCCGCGCCGGCACCGGCCGCCGCACCGCCCGCGGCGATGCCCGCCGCCTTCGCCGCGTACGCCGCGCCGAACCAGCCGACGACCGCGACCGGCAGCAGCCCCTTGAGCGCCGCGTTCACGTCCGCCAGCTCCGCCGCCGCGAGGCGGCACTTGGCGCATTCCTCCAGGTGCTTGCGCAGCTCCCGGTCGGCCCGCATCCGCAGACCGCCGCGGGCGTGCGCGCCGAGCCGGTCCGCGTAGCGCGCGCAGGCCCCCTCGGCGGTCAACGAGGACGAGACGTGCGCCTGCAGGTAGGCCTGGCGCAGTCCCTCGCGGGCGCGGTGTGCGAGGACGGCCGTCGCGTTGGCCGTCAGGCCGAGCAACGGAGCGACCTTGCTGGGTGACTCCTCCTCGACCGCGGTGTGCCACAGCACCGCCTGCCAGCGCTCGGGGAGCGTACGGAAGGCCTGGATGGCCAGCGAGCGTTCGGCCTCGTGCATCGCGCGCACGTCCGCACCCAGCTCCTGGGCGCCCTCGCCCGCCGCGGCACCGGCCGACGTGACCGCGAACACCGCGAAGTCGTCGACCAGTTGCTCCCGTTTGGCGGTGCTGCCCCACGACGCGGCCACCCGCCGCACCGTGGTGAGCAGGTAGGCCCGCACGGCGGCGTCCGGGCCGCTGCCGCCGCGGATCGCCTGCAGCGTGCGGGCGAAGACCTCGCCGGTCAGGTCCTCCGCGGTGTGCCGGTCACGGCAGCAGCCCCGTGCGTAGCGCCGCACGGCCGCCACGTGCCGCCGGTACAGCTCCTCGTACGCGCTGTCGTCGCCGCCGCGCACACGGGCGACCAGGTCGGCGTCGGACAGCTGCGCCCCGGGGGTGTCCGGGGCCTCGGGGAGGCGTTCCGCGAGCGGATCCCGCTGCCCGGGTACACGGCCGGACGGCGGGTCCGCACCGGAGTCCGCCCCCGCCTCCGCGGGTGGACCGGACTCCCCGTTTCCTTCATCCACGGGCGTAAGAGTGGCACACCCGTACCGTCCGACGAGCTGTCAAGCACCAGAACCACCCGTCCGGGGAGTTTCACCCCCCGGACGCGGGTCATCACCTGAACGGGCCAGCCTCACGCTCCCGGACGGGAGCGCAGCCCCTCCAGCAGGATGTCCAGCAACCGGCCCGAGGCGGCCGCCTGTTGGGCGGGGTCCGGCAAGGACGGCGCCGAGGTGGCGATGACCAGCAGCACGTCGGCCACCGACACGTCCGCGCGCAGTTCACCGGCCGCCCGCGCCCGCTCCACCAGCTGTCCGACGACGTCCAGCAGCGTGGCCACACCGGCGCCCGAGGCGACGTCCTCCCCCGCCCCGCGCTGCTGCGGTACGCGCGCCCCGTCCGAGGTACCGGCCGGCTGCACGTGCAGCACCTGCGGCGGCAGCAGCCGCCCGGCGCCGGAGGCCACCGACGTCCGCAGGAAGCGGGACAGCGCCGACCAGGCCTCCTCCTCCTGGCCCAGGGCCGCGCGCGCCTGCTCCGTCAGGCGTGCCGTCTCCTCCTCGGCTATGCGCCGCACCAGCACGTCCTTGCTGGGGAACCGCCGGTAGACGGTGCCGACGCCCACCCGGGCCCGCCGCGCCACGTCCTCCATCGGCGCGCCGTACCCCAGCTCGCCGAAGACCTCGCGGGCGGCCCGCAGCACGTGCTCGAGGTTGCGTTGCGCGTCCACGCGCAACGGCGACGTACGACTGCCGCCGACACCCCGTACGACCGTTTCCGGATGACCGCTGACGGTCGCGGTCATCGCCCATTGAGGGTCCTGGATATGCATATGTGTATCCCCCGGTTAATCGCGTCTCCCCCCGGAGACTCCCCACCCCATGATCGCCGGGAGACGGCGGACGACGCCGCACGGGCACCCCGGCCGGATACGAACATAGTTGAGCCCCGGTCAAGAATGAAGGGGGAGTCCACCCACGATCGGAGTACCACGGCCGCCGATTCTCCGTTCCGGCACTTCACACCGGTCGGCAACCCGCCCGTGACCTGCCGGAGAACAGGATTCGGCCATTCATTGCCGTACGCCCTGTGGACAAACCCCGATGGCCCATTGCCTCATGGGACGATGGCAGCACTCAAGGGGCCGTCCGGTGCGGCAGAAGAATCCGGGATCCCACGCATCCTGGTCGTCGGCGGCGGTTATGTGGGCATGTACACCGCTTTGCGGCTGCAGCGCAGGCTGAAGCGCGACGAAGCGGAAATCGTCGTGGTCGAACCGCAGCCTTATATGACCTATCAGCCCTTCCTGCCCGAGGCGGCAGCCGGCTCCATCTCGCCGCGCCACGTCGTGGTGCCCCTGCGCCGGGTCCTGGACCGCTGCACGCTGGTCGTCGGCGAGGCCCGGCGCATCGACCACGGCAAACGGGTCGCCACCCTCACCACCCTCGCCACCAAGGAGGAGGGCTCCGCCGCGCTGGAGCTGCCGTACGACCACCTGGTGCTGGCACCCGGCTCGGTCTCCCGCACCCTGCCGATCCCCGGCCTCGCCGAGCACGGCATCGGCTTCAAGACCGTCGAGGAGGCCATCGGGCTGCGCAACCACGTCCTGGAGCAGCTCGACATCGCCTCCTCCACCCGGGACGTCGAGGTCCGCGAGGCCGCCCTGACCTTCGTCTTCGTCGGCGCCGGCTACGCCGGCGTGGAGGCCCTCGGCGAGCTGGAGGACATGGCCCGCTACGCGGTGCGCTACTACCACAACGTCGAGGCCGACGACCTGAGGTGGATCCTGGTGGAGGCCACCGACCGCATCCTCCCCGAGGTCGGCGAGGAGATGGGCCGGTACGCCGTCCGCGAGCTGCGCGGCCGCAACGTCGACATCCGCCTGAACACCCGGCTGGAGTCCTGCGAGAACCGCATCGCCGTCCTCGACGACGGTTCCCGCCTCCCCACCCGCACGCTGGTGTGGACGGCCGGGGTCAAGCCGCACCCCGTGCTCTCCCGCACCGACCTGCCGCTCAACGGGCGTGGCCGGATCAAGTGCACCGCGGACCTGCGGATCGCCGGCACCGAGGGCGCCTGGGCCGCGGGCGACGCCGCCGCCGTCCCGGACGTCACCTCCGACGACCCCGAGGCGCTTTGCGCGCCCAACGCCCAGCACGCCCTGCGCCAGGCCCGGGTCCTGGCCGACAACATCGTCGCGACCCTGCGCGGCGAGCCGCTGACCGACTACCGTCACGAGTACGCGGGCTCGGTCGCCTCACTCGGCCTCCACAAGGGCGTGGCACAGGTCTACGGGCGCAAACTCAAGGGCTACCCTGCCTGGTTCATGCACCGCGCGTACCACCTCAGCCGGATGCCCACCTTCAACCGCAAGGCGCGCATCCTGGCCGAATGGGTCCTGTCCGGGCTCTTCAAACGGGAGATCGTCTCGCTCGGCTCGCTGGAGAACCCCCGCGCCGAGTTCGAGCTCGCCGCGGAGACCGGCCGCAAGCCCGACGCGCCCTGACCGCCAGTGCGGATGCGGTGGCCGATTCCCCCGGAGCGGTGGGTCGGCCACACTGGACCCCGTGACCAAGCGTGCGTCAGCACCTGCAAAGAGTGACAAATACGAGGAATCGGACGTTTGAACCTCACGCGTTGGAGCGCCCGGCTCCCCGGAACACAACGACGCAATGCCCAGGCGGCGGCCGCCGGTGCCGAACCCCCGTCCGGCGGAGCGGTCCCCGCGGCGCGCGGCGAGGCCGCCGAGCACCCCGACGCGCCGGCGCACACCCTCGACGCGCTCCCCGTACGCGAGGTGCTGGGCCGGCTGCCCGCCCTCATCGCGGTCACGCACGGGCCCACGCACCACCTCGGGTACGTCAACGAGGCCTGGACCGAGGTCTTCGGCCCCCGCACCGCAGGGGAGCCGGCCCGCGAGTCCCTCCCCGAGCTCGCCGAGCTCGGTCTGCTCCCCCTGATGGACCAGGTCTTCCGCAGTGGCAAGCCCCGCACCGTCAAGGCCCGCAGGGTCGCCACCGCCACCCGGCAGGGCTACTTCACCCTCACCTGCAGCCCCGTCCCGGTGAAGGACGGCGGCGACACCGGCGGTGTCCTGGTCTTCGCCACCGACGTCACCGACCAGGTCCAGGCGGCCGAACGCCTCCGCGAGAGCGAGCGCCGCCTCCACGCGACCGCCGTCACCCTCCAGCGCAGCCTGCTCCCCCAGGAGCTCGAACAGCCCGACGACCTGCGCGTCGCCGCCACCTACCAGCCCGGCGGCACCGACGCCGCCGTCGGCGGCGACTGGTACGACGTCATCACCCTCGGCGCCGGCCGCACCGCCCTCGTCATCGGCGACGTCATGGGCCGCGGCGTGCGCGCCGCCGCCGTCATGGGGCAGCTGCGCACCGCCGTCCGCGCCTACGCCCGCCTCGACCTGCCCCCGCACGAGGTCATCCAGCTCCTCGACGGCCTCGCCGCCGAGATCGACGCCACCCAGATCGCCACCTGCGTCTACGCCGTCCACGACCCCAGCGAGGGACGGCTGGCGTACGCCTCCGCCGGCCACCTGCCGATCGTCGTCCGCGACGCCGACGGAACCGTCCGCCGCGCCGACGAACCCACCGGCCCGCCGCTGGGTACCGGCGGCTGGGTCCACACCTCAGGCTCCGTCCCCCTCGGGCCCGGTGCCACCGCCGTGCTCTACACCGACGGCCTCATCGAGCGCCGCGGCGAGGACATCGACGAGGGCGTCTCCGCCCTGATGAACGCCCTCGCCGGTGCCACCGGCAGCCCCCAGGTCATCTGCGACCGCCTGTTGCGCGCCCTCGGGGTCACCTCCGAGCACGCCGACGACGTCGCCGTGCTCGTCATGCAGTACCCGTAGCACGAGGGCAATGACTCCGAGCTGTTCCGCAACGCCTCCCTGGAACTGCTGGGCGGCATCGAGGCGGCCCCCCGTGCCCGCGCCTTCGCGCAGGGCGTGCTGACCTCCTGGCGCTTCCCCGTCGAACTCGTCGACCTCGGCGTCCTTGCCGCCAGCGAACTGGTCGCCAACTCGCTCCAGCACGGCGTCCCGCCCATGCGGCTGCGGCTGCGCCGCACCGACCGGCGCCTGATCATCGAGGTCACCGACGGCGACGACCACCTGCCGCGCCGCCGCCGCGCCGAACCGGCCGACGAAGCCGGCCGGGGCATCTCCATCATCGCCACCATCGCGTCCGCCTGGGGATCCCGGCGGACCCCGGGCGGCGGCAAGGCGGTGTGGTGCGAGTTCGCGCTCCCCACCTGAGGGAGGATCACGCCGCCAGCACGGGCTCGTGCAGCGGCGCGTCCTGCCCGACCGTGAGACGCCGGCCCAGCCGCACCGAGAGCACGCTGACCGCCAGCGAGCACGCGACCAGCATCACGATGTACTCGGCGTACATCCCGCTGCCCGCCATGAGCCCGCCGACCGCCGGGCCCACGGCCAGCGCCAACTGCTTCACCAGCGCGAACGCCGAGTTGTACTGGCCGACCATCCGCTCCGGCGCCATGTCCGCCACCAGCGGTGCGACCGTCGGCGACAGCATCGCCTCGCCGAGCCCGAACAGCGCGTACGTGCCGATCAGCATGGCCGTCGCGATCCCGTGCGCGGAGCCCGTGAGCCCCGCGAGACCGGCGACCACCCACGCCAGGGCCCACAGCAGACCGACCGCCGCGATCACCCGGCTGCGCCGCCGCCGTTCCACCGGGCGCAGGACGAGGAACTGCGCCACCACGATCGCCGCGGTGTTCGCCGCGAGGGCGACGCCCAGCGTCGCCGGCGACACCTTGGTCACCTCGACCGCGTACGCCGACAACCCCGACTCGAACTGCCCGTAGCAGGCGAAGAACAGCACCCCGCCCAGCACGCACAGCTGCACCATCGCCCGGTCGGCGAACAGCGCCCGCCAACCGCCGGCCGCCTGGTCCGTCGGCGCCGCCTCCATGCGCGCCGCCTTCGGCAGCCGCACGGAAGCCGCGACGACACCGAGGACCACGAACATCGCGGCCTCGATCGAGAACAGCAGCGTGAAGGAGTCCGGCCGCGAGGTGTCGACCAGCAGCCCGCCCAGCAGGCCGCCGACACCCAGCCCGAGGTTGCTCAGGAAGAACTGCGTCGCGAAGGCCCGCGACCGCGTCTTCGGCGTGGTGCACCACACGATGAGCGTGGCCAGCGCCGGCTGCATCACGGCGATGCCCGCGCCCATCACCGCGGACGCGGCGATCACCAGGGGGGCGCTCGAGGCGAGCCCGAAGCCCATGGAGCCCACCGCCGCCGCGCACGCACCGGTCAGCAGCACGGGCAGCGGGCCGCTCCGGTCGATCGTCCGACCGGTGAACGGCAGCACGGCGAGCGCGGCGACGGCGAACGCGGACAGCACGACACCCGCCGTGCCCGCTCCCAGTCCCCGCACCTGCGCCACGTAGACGAACAGGAACGGGACGGTGAAACCGTTGCCGAACGCGCTCAGCGCGTTGCCCAGCTGGATCCGGCGCAGCGCGGCGCCCATCGCGGTGGTCACACTCACCCCTTAGCTCAGTAGTCCTCGAACTTGAAGACTTCAACTTTAAACTTCGAAGCTAAACAGTACATGCCGGAAGTCTTTAGGGCCAACGAGTTTCGTGGGACACTCCTGCCATGACGAGTGCAGCCGACGGCCCTGCCGGCACCCCGCAGGAGCTGGACCTCGATGAGCAGATCGCGATCTACCAGCGCGAATACCCCGAGGTGGACCCCCAGGTCGAGAAGATCGTCACGGCCCTGGGCAGGCTCAACCGCCGTATGAACGTGGGCTACAGCCGGCACCTGTCGGCCGTCGGCATCACCAGCGCCGAGTGGGAGGTCCTCAAGGCCCTTGTGGTCGTGGGCCGTCCGTACCGCCTCGGCCCCGGCGACCTGGCCAAGCGACTCGGTCTCACCCCGGCCGCCATGACCCACCGCATCGACCGCATGGTGGCGGAAGGTCTGGTCACCCGGGAGCGTGACGAGAGCAACCGCGTCCGCGTCATCGTGGAGCTCACCGACCTCGGCCGCAGCAAGTGGCTGGAGACGATGCGCATGGCCTCCGTCTTCGAAGCGGACCTCCTCCAGGACCTCGCCCTCGACGAACGCAACGTCCTGGGCGACCTCCTGACCCGTCTCCTCCGCCGCGTCGAGGCCGACCAGCCGGACGCCGGCGGCCGCCTGAGGGACCTGGACTGACCCGGCTGCCCCGGTTTGACAGACGTACGGGGGATCCGTAATGTTCTCCGAGTTGCCCGCCGGTGAACACCGACTCCGGTCGGTCCCCGGGCAGCCATTCCGCAGGGCCCACCTCGATGAACGGCTTCGTGCCGTCTCGTTCGCGTGTGCGTTTTTCGGAATGAGGATCGACGGAATTGCTCGATTGGCATCGGGCGCCACTGATCCGCTAATGTTTCACCAGTCGGAACGGCCCAACGGCCGCGAGGACAAGCCCCGCTGACCGGGGATCAGGCCGGAAACGCTCTGATAGAGTCGGAAAAGCCGAAAAGCGAAAGCCGGACGGCGAAACCCCCTCCAGAGGGTGGCAGAGAAGGAAATCGGATCTGCTAAGCTGGAGACAACGAAGGGAAAGCCCGGAGGGGCCGGTGAAACGGTCTCGAAGGAAGCTTCCGTTCCTTGAGAACTCAACAGCGTGCCAAAAGTCAACGCCAGATA
>NZ_JARAVO010000277.1:0-11807 GCF_033792805.1 Streptomyces sp. PA03-1a | reverse complement strand
AGGTTCCGGGGGGTGGGAAATGTTTAAAAGAGACAAAGCGCAACCACAACGCACCCGCACGGGGCGACACGGGGTACCCCGGACGCTTCGGGAGGCACTTGCCGAGTGGGCGGGAAACGCCTGGTTGGCGTACGGTGACAGGCTGCCCCGTACGCCGGGGCGGCGCACGCGGCGCGTGACGTACGGAAGTGGAAGAAGGGGGTCCTGCGTGGCAGCGGTCCGGGACACGGAGATCGCAGTCGAGCAGACGCATCTGGACCGGGTGTACGACCGGCTCGAGGAGAAGATCCACGAGGCGGAGTTCCTCATGGACGACGCCGTCAAGCGCGGCCAGGTCGGCACGCCGGGCGCGCTGGCGGAGCGCGACGCCCAGGTGTTCCGGGCGGGGCTGCACCTGAACCGGCTGAACGCGGAGTTCGAGGACTTCCTCTTCGGCCGGATCGACCTGCTGCTGGGCAAGGACGGCAAGAAGGGCCCGGACGGTGCGTACACCTCCGTGGAGCCCGCCGATGATGCGGTCCGGCCCGACGGGACGGCGGAGGTCGCCGAGACCCTGCACATCGGCCGGCTGGGCGTGCTGGACGCGGACTACGCGCCGCTGGTGATCGACTGGCGGGCGCCCGCGGCGGCGCCGTTCTACCGGGCGACGCCGGTCGCGCCCGGCCGGGTCGTGCGGCGGCGCGTCATCCGCTCCAAGGGCCGCAAGGTGCTGGGCGTCGAGGACGACCTGCTGCGCCCGGAGCTGAGGACGGGGCTGCCGGTGGTGGGGGACGGCGCGCTGATGGCCGCGCTGGGCCAGGCGCGCAGCCACACGATGCGGGACATCGTCTCCAGCATCCAGGCCGAGCAGGACGTGGTGATCAGGGCCCCCGCAGCCTCCGTCACGGAGGTGACAGGCGGGCCCGGCACGGGGAAGACGGCCGTGGCCCTGCACCGGGCGGCGTACCTGCTGTACCAGGACCGGCGCCGGTACGCGGGCGGGATCCTGGTGGTCAGCCCGACGCCGCTGCTGGTGGCGTACACCGAGGGCGTGCTGCCCTCGCTGGGCGAGGAGGGTCAGGTCGCGATCCGCGCCGTGGGCTCGCTCGTGGACGGTGCCGAGGCGACCACGTACGACGATCCGGCGGTCGCCCGGATCAAGGGCTCGCTGCGGATGCTGAGGGTGCTGCGCAAGGCGGCCCGGGGCGTGCTGGAGCACGGGTCCGGGCAGGGCCGGTGCCCGGACCGGCTGCGGGTGGTGGCGTTCGGGCGGCGGCTGGAGCTGGACGCCGAGGAGCTGTCCGGGATCCGGCACGCCGTGCTGAGCGGCACGGCGCCGGTGAACCTGCTGCGGCCCCGGGCCCGGCGTCTGCTGCTGGACGCGCTGTGGCGCAAGGCCGGGCGCCGTTTCGAGGACCCGGAGCTGGCCGCCGAGGAGCGGCAGGGTTTCGACGAGGACGTCTCCACCGAGCAGGAGTTCGTGGACTTCCTGGCCGCCTGGTGGCCGGTGCTGACCCCGCGCGGGGTGCTGGCGGCGCTCTCCGACGAGAAGCGGCTGGGGCGCTGGGCCCGGCGGGTCCTGACGCCGCCCGAGGTGCGCCGGGTGGCGCGCTCGCTGCGCCGGCTGGACCCCGCGGGCAACGGGGCCCTGTCCGTGCACGACGTCGCGATGCTGGACGAGCTGGAGGCCTTGCTGGGCCCGCCGCCGAAGGTGCGCACCCGGGAGGCGGACCCGCTGGACCAGCTGACCGGTCTGGAGGAGGTCACCACCTTCGCCGACCGGATGGCGGCCGGGCGGCGCAGCCGGCAGGACCGGCTGGACGCGGAGCGCACGGAGTACGCGCACGTGATCGTCGACGAGGCGCAGGACCTCACCCCGATGCAGTGGCGGATGGTGGGCCGCCGGGGCCGTGCCGCGACCTGGACGGTGGTCGGCGACCCCGCGCAGAGTTCGTGGACCGACCCGGACGAGGCGGCCCTGGCCCGTGACGAGGCCCTGGGGACGCGTCCGCGCCGCCGTTTCACCCTCACCGTGAACTACCGCAACCCGGCCGAGATCGCGGACCTGGCGGCGAAGGTGCTGGCGCTGGCCATGCCGGGCAGCGAGTCGCCGCGCGCGGTGCGTTCGACGGGGCTGGTGCCCCGGTTCGCGGTGACCGCCGACGGCGGCCCCGGCGAGGCGGTGCGCGCGGAGGCGGAGCGGCTGCTGGGCGAGGTCGAGGGCACGGTGGGCGTGGTCGTGGCCATGGGCCGCCGTGAGGAGGCCCGGGGCTGGCTGGCGGGGCTGGGCGAGCGCGTCGTGGCGCTGGGCAGCCTGGAGGCCAAGGGGTTGGAGTACGACGCGACGCTGGTCGTCTCGCCCGCGGAGATCGCGGACGAGTCCCCGGCCGGGCTGCGGGTGCTGTACGTGGCGCTGACCCGGGCCACGCAGCGGCTGACGGTGCTCTCCGGCGCCCGCGACCTGCCGGACGACGCCGGCGTCCCGGACCTGCTGCGGGACTGAACCGTCCGCATGACGACGGCGGGGCGCCCCTCTGGGAGGGGCGCCCCGCCGGACGTCTGTGACACCGACCCGCCATGCTCGCCTCGCGGCAAGTGGGCGCTCGAAGCGCCTATGGTTGGGCCCGGGGGCTTGGATCGAGCCGGTGCCTCACCCAGGCTAACAAACGATCCGAGATTGTCATTCCGTCCGTGTGCGCCGTTCCGGTGGCGGGTGGGGGAACATTAAGCACACAAGCTTCCGTTGACCCCCCTCGCTACTCGACATTCTGTTGTAGGGCCCCCGGGTTTACGCGTACCCACCAGTAGGTGGCAGCATCGAGGGCGCACAACCAGCGACAGCGGAGGAACAGCGGCCATGGCAACGGCGCCGAGCGTCTCGTACTCAATCACGGTGCGGCTGGAGGTACCCGCGAGCGGATCCGCGGTCAGCCAGCTCACCACGGCCGTGGAAGCCTCCGGTGGTGCCGTCCACGGCCTCGACGTGACCGCTTCCGGCCACGAGAAGCTGCGGATCGACGTGACCATCGCGGCCACCTCGACGGCCCACGCGGACGAGATCGTCGCCAAGCTGGCGCAGATCGAGGGCGTCGCGATCGGCAAGGTCTCCGACCGCACGTTCCTGATGCACCTCGGCGGCAAGATCGAGATGGCGTCGAAGCACCCCATCCGCAACCGTGACGACCTCTCCATGGTCTACACCCCCGGTGTGGCCCGGGTCTGCATGGCGATCGCCAAGAACCCCGAGGACGCCCGCCGGCTGACCATCAAGCGCAACAGCGTCGCGGTGGTCACCGACGGCTCGGCCGTGCTGGGCCTGGGCAACATCGGGCCCAAGGCCGCGCTGCCGGTCATGGAGGGCAAGGCGGCCCTGTTCAAGCGCTTCGCGGGCATCGACGCCTGGCCGATCTGCCTGGACACCCAGGACACCGACGCGATCGTGGAGATCGTCAAGGCGATCGCCCCCGGCTTCGCCGGCATCAACCTGGAGGACATCTCGGCGCCCCGCTGCTTCGAGATCGAGGCCCGGCTGCGCGAGGCCCTGGACATCCCGGTCTTCCACGACGACCAGCACGGCACCGCCATCGTGGTGCTTGCGGCGCTGACCAACGCGCTGCGCGTGGTCGGCAAGCAGGTCGGCGACGTACGGGTCGTCATGTCGGGTGCGGGCGCCGCCGGCACGGCCATCCTCAAGCTGCTGCTCGCGGCGGGCGTCAAGCACGCCGTCGTGGCGGACATCCACGGCGTCGTGCACAGCGGCCGGGAGGACCTGGTCGCCGCCGGCCCCGGGACGGCGCTGCGCTGGATCGCCGACAACACCAACCCGGAGGAGATCACCGGGACCTTGAAGGAGGCCGTGCGCGGCGCGGACGTCTTCATCGGCGTCTCCGCCCCCAACGTCCTGGACGGCGAGGACGTCGCGGCCATGGCCGACGGCGCCATCGTCTTCGCCCTGGCCAACCCCGACCCCGAGGTGGACCCGGCGGTCGCCCGGGAGACCGCCTCGGTGGTCGCCACGGGCCGCAGCGACTTCCCGAACCAGATCAACAACGTGCTGGTCTTCCCGGGCGTCTTCCGCGGCCTGCTGGACGCCCAGAGCCGCACGGTGAACACCGAGATGATGCTCGCGGCGGCGACCGCCCTCGCGGACGTCGTCACCGAGGACGAGCTCAACCCGAACTACATCATCCCGAGCGTCTTCAACGACAAGGTCGCGGGCGCCGTCGCCGGCGCCGTCCGTGAGGCCGCCAAGTCGCAGGGCCTCACCGCGACGCCGTAACGACGGAGCGTCATCGAGCCGCACACGTCCCGCTTTTTGTGTGACTCTCCCGGGTGCCGGATTGGCGTTTCCCCCAGAAATAGGGGCAGGATGCGTACCTGGGCGGTGAGGGCCGCACCGCAGAAGCGCGATGAGCGTCTTCACAATGCGTCTTCCCCGACGGTCGACGTTGGGGGTTTCCATGCAAGGAGTACTTAGATGAACCGCAGTGAGCTGGTGGCCGCGCTGTCCGAGCGCGCCGAGGTGACCCGCAAGGACGCCGACGCCGTTCTGGCCGCGTTCGCCGAGGTCGTCGGCGAGATCGTCGCCAAGGGCGACGAGAAGGTCACCATCCCCGGCTTCCTCACCTTCGAGCGCAGCCACCGCGCCGCGCGCACCGCGCGCAACCCGCAGACCGGTGACCCGATCCAGATCCCGGCCGGCTACAGCGTGAAGGTCTCCGCGGGCTCGAAGCTCAAGGAAGCCGCCAAGGGCAAGTAGTTCCGCGCCTACCGCGACAACCGAAAGGGCGGCCTCCCCGCGGGGAGGCCGCCCTTCGTGTGTTCCGGACGGTGGGCCGGGCGCCGGGTCAGTCCGCGGCGGGCAGCTCGACCTTCGCGCCGAGCTTCTCCAGCTTGCCCATGAAGTTCTCGTAGCCGCGGTTGATCAGGTCGATGCCGTGCACCCGGGAGGTGCCCTGCGCCGCCAGGGCCGCGATGAGGTACGAGAAGCCGCCTCGCAGGTCGGGGATGACCAGGTCGGCGCCCTGCAGCCGGGTGGGGCCGCTGACGACCGCGGAGTGCAGGAAGTTGCGCTGGCCGAAGCGGCAGGGGGTGCCGCCCAGGCACTCGCGGTAGAGCTGGATGTGGGCGCCCATCTGGTTGAGCGCCGAGGTGAAGCCCAGCCGGGACTCGTACACCGTCTCGTGGACGATGGACAGGCCCGAGGCCTGCGTGAGGGCCACGACCAGGGGCTGCTGCCAGTCGGTCTGGAATCCGGGGTGGACGTCGGTCTCCAGGGCGATGGCGTTCAGCGGGCCGCCGGGGTGCCAGAAGCGGATGCCGTGGTCGTCGACCTCGAAGGCCCCGCCCACCTTGCGGAAGACGTTGAGGAAGGTCATCATCTCGCGCTGGCTGGCGCCGCGGACGTAGACGTTGCCCTCGGTGGCCAGGGCCGCGCAGGCCCAGGAGGCGGCCTCCAGGCGGTCCGGGAGGGCGCGGTGGTTGTAGCCGCCGAGCTTGTCCACGCCGGTGATGTGGATGGTGCGGTTGGTGCCCATCGTGATGATGGCGCCCATCTTCTGCAGGACGCAGATGAGGTCCTCGATCTCCGGCTCGATCGCGGCGTTGCTCAGCTCGGTGACGCCCTCGGCCAGGACGGCCGTCAGCAGCACCTGCTCGGTCGCGCCGACCGACGGGTACGGGAGCTCGATCTTGCAGCCGCGCAGCCGCTGCGGGGCCTCCAGGTACTGGCCCTCGGGGCGCTTCTCGATGACCGCGCCGAACTTGCGCAGCACGTCGAAGTGGAAGTCGATCGGCCGGCCGCCGATGTCGCAGCCGCCCAGGCCCGGGATGAAGGCGTGGCCGAGGCGGTGCAGCAGGGGGCCGCAGAACAGGATCGGGATCCGCGAGGAGCCCGCGTGCGCGTCGATGTCGGCGACGTTCGCGCTCTCCACCTTGGACGGGTCGAGCACCAGTTCCCCGGGCTCCTCACCGGCCTGCACCGTCACCCCGTGCAGCTGGAGCAGACCCCGCACCACGCGCACGTCGCGGATGTCGGGCACGTTGCGCAGCCGGCTGGGTTCGCTGCCCAGCAGCGCGGCCACCATCGCCTTGGGCACGAGGTTCTTCGCGCCGCGGACATGGATCTCCCCCTCGAGGGGGGTGCCGCCGTGGACGAGCAGTACGTCGTTAAGGCCGGTCATTGCTCTCGCGTTCCTGGAGACGGGCAGAAAGGAAGCTAGGTCCCCGCAGGCACCAAGGGGAAATGGTAATCGGCCTTCCGGCGCCGGGGAGAGGCCTGTGAGGTCCCACTCATGTAATGGCTTCGCTACAGCACCCTGTGCGGTCGCGCGCCTCCGGAGGGTCGCCGGTGGCGCGCCCGGTGCGCCGGGCCCGGTCCGGAAAGGGGGCCGTTGCCACCCCGCGCGGCGGCGGAATGCGGGATCATGTTGACCATGACCGAAGTGTCATCGCTCACCGGCAGACTGCTCGTCGCGACGCCCGCGCTCGCGGACCCGAACTTCGACCGGGCGGTGGTGCTCCTCCTCGACCACGACGAGGAGGGGTCCCTCGGCGTCGTCCTCAACCGCCCCACGCCCGTCGGGGTCGGCGACGTCCTGGAGACCTGGGCCGGTCTGGCGGGCGCGCCCCCGGTCGTCTTCCAGGGAGGGCCGGTCTCGCTGGACTCCGCGCTGGGCCTGGCCGTGGTGCCCGGGGAGCCGCGGGACGGCGAGGACGGGGAGCCGCTCGGCTGGCGCCGGGTGTACGGCGCGATCGGCCTGGTCGACCTGGAGGCGCCGCCGGAGCTCCTCGCGGCCGAGCTGGGCTCCCTGCGCATCTTCGCCGGGTACGCCGGATGGGGGCCCGGACAGCTGGAGGACGAGCTCGTCGAGGGCGCCTGGTACGTGGTGGAGTCCGAACCGGGGGACGTCTTCTCCCCGGACCCCGAGCAGCTGTGGCGCTCCGTGCTGCGCAGGCAGCGCAGCGAACTCGCGATGGTCGCGACGTATCCGGACGATCCGTCTCTGAATTAGGCTTGCGTGCCATGAGCACTCTCGAGCCCGAGCGCGGGGCGGGCACCGGCACCCTCGTCGAACCGACCCCGCAGGTGTCGAACGGCGATGGCGACCACGAGCGCTTCGCGCACTACGTTCAGAAGGACAAGATCATGGAGAGCGCGCTCTCCGGATCGCCGGTGGTCGCGCTCTGCGGCAAGGTCTGGGTGCCCGGCCGGGACCCCAAGAAGTACCCGGTCTGCCCGATGTGCAAGGAGATCTTCGAATCCATGCCCACCGGTGGCGGGGACAAGGACAAGGACAAGAGCGGCAAGTAGCGGCCGCCACGGCACCCGGCAGGTACGGCCGCGGCACGGCGGCCGTACCTCGCGCGTTCGGGGGGACATGGCGCAGGACGACGCCGTCACGGCGGACCGGGTCTTCGGGCTGTGCGAGCGGGGGCGCTTCGAGATGGCGCACTCGCTCGTCGACGACGCCTTCGTCGCCCGCAACGGCAGCTTCGGCTACCTCGTACGGGCCAGGGTCTTCGCGTACGAGCGACGGGCCGACCGGGCCCGGGAGGCCGTCGACTGGGCGCTGGCGCATGCGGAGCGCGGCGACCCCGACCCGCCGCTGCTGGCCGGGCTCGTCCTGCTGATGCTCGGCGACGCGCACGGCGCCCTCGGGCTCGGGAGGCGGGTCGTCGCCGCCGACCCCCGCGAATGGCGCGCCCAGGTGCTGGTCGCCGACTCCTGCCGGATGCTCTCCCGTGGCCCCGAGGCGCTCGCCGCCGCCCGGCGGGCCGTCCTGATCGCGCCCCGCGAGGCCGAGGCCCAGGTCGCGCTCGCACGGGCACTGGACCTCTCCGTCCGCCCCGCCGCCCAGGCCGAACGCCGCACCGTCGTGGCCCGCGCCCTGGAGCTCGGTGCCGCGCCCGCGGACGTGGCGGGGCGGCGCCGGTGGCCGCGGCTCGTGCCCGTGCTGCTGGTGGCCGCGCTGGTGCTGTTCGCCGAACCGGAGGTGCTGGCCGGTGGGGTGGGCGTGCTGGCGGCGCTGGCGGGCGCGCTGTGGCTGCTGCAGGCCCGTCGTTCCGGCAGCACCGGCCTGGGGCGGCTGCAGACCGTACGTGCTTTGGCCCGCGCCGAGTTGAACGGGGACCGGGCCCGCGCCCGGACCGTGGCCCTGACCGTGGCGGCCCATCTGGCCGTGCTGCCGATCGCCGCCACCGGCCTGGCGGCGGCCGCCGCCGCCGACGGCACCCCGTGGCCGCTTCCGGCCGTCCTGGGCGTCGCCGCGGGCGCCGTGGTGGTGCTGCTGGGCGCCGCCCGCGCGGTGCGCTGGTGGTACGGCGACACCTTCCTGCAACGCGACCTGCTGCCCAGCCGGCACGTCGTCCTCCAGTTGACCGCCGTCGTCGCCCTCATCGGCACCGTCGTGGCCCTCTCCGTGGCGCAGGCGAGCTCCACGGCGCTGTGGTCAGCGGTGACCGTGAGCCACCTCCTGTGGTGCGTGGTCGGCGTGCTGATCCCCGTCCTCGCGCTGAACCGGGACCGCCGGGCCCGCGGCTGACGGCTCACCGCGTCCGGCCGGAGCGGGCCGGAAATCGGCGATTGGTCTATTCCAGTTGCCGCGGGCGCGGCAGGATGGGCGCCATGGACCTCATCCCGGCGCCCGTCGAGGCGCACCGGCACGCCGACGGCGGTCACCTCGACCTGGGCCCCGGCACCACCCTGGACGCCGGCCCCGGCACGGAAGGGACCGCGCACTGGCTGCGCGCCACGGTGGGCGCCGCCACCGGGCTCCCGCTGCCGCCGCCGCCCGCGGGCACGCCCGGCACGATCA
Organism: Streptomyces sp. PA03-1a; assembly: GCF_033792805.1. NCBI lineage: Bacteria > Bacillati > Actinomycetota > Actinomycetes > Kitasatosporales > Streptomycetaceae > Streptomyces > Streptomyces sp. PA03-1a. Next base: position 3,012 of record NZ_JARAVO010000277.1, on the reverse strand, counting down.
CGCTCCGCCTCGACCCCGACGTGACCGGGCGCCTCGGCGCGGAGGGCCACCGCCTGACGGTGTCCGCCGCGGACGGCGTCCGCATCGCCGGCGGGGGAGCGGCGGGGGTGTTCTGGGGCGCCCAGACCGTACGGCAGTTGCTCGGGGCCGACGCCTTCCGCCGTGCGCCGCTGCCGGGGCGCGACTGGCGCCTGCCGCACTGCACGGTCGAGGACGCCCCGCGGTTCGCGTGGCGCGGCGTACTGCTGGACGTGGCACGGCACTTCATGCCCAAGGACGTCGTCCTGCGCTACGTCGACCTGCTGGCCGCGCACAAGCTGAACGTGCTCCACCTGCACCTGACCGACGACCAGGGCTGGCGGGTGGAGATCCGCCGCCACCCGCGCCTGACCGAGGTCGGTGCCTGGCGCAGCCGGACCAAGGTGGGGCTGCGGGAGTCCCCGTTGTGGGACGAACGCCCGCACGGCGGTTACTACACGCAGGACGACCTCCGCGAGATCGTGGCGTACGCGGCCGGGCGGCACGTGACGGTCGTGCCGGAGATCGACGTCCCCGGCCACTCGCAGGCCGCCATCGCCGCCTACCCCGAACTCGGCAACACCGACGTCGTCGACACCGGCGCCCTGCCGGTGCTGGCCAGTTGGGGCATCAACCCGAACGTGCTGGCGCCCACCGAGGCCACCGTGCGCTTCTACGAGGATGTGCTGGACGAGCTCCTGGAGGTCTTCCCCTCGGAGTTCGTCCACATCGGCGGCGACGAGTGCCCCAAGGACCAGTGGCGCGCCTCCGCCACCGTCCAGGCCCGCATCAAGGAGCTGGGGCTGCGCGACGAGGACGAGTTGCAGAGCTGGTTCGTCCGGCACTTCGACACCTGGCTGAGCGCGCGTGGCCGCCGGCTGATCGGCTGGGACGAGATCCTGGAGGGCGGACTGGCCGAGGGCGCCGCCGTCTCCTCCTGGCGCGGCTACGCGGGCGGGATCGCGGCGGCCCGGGCCGGGCACGACGTCGTGATGTGCCCGGAGAGCCAGGTCTACCTGGACTGGCGGCAGTCGGACGGCGAGGACGAGCCGGTGCCGATCGCGCACGTCCGCACCCTGGAGGACGTCTACCGCTTTGAGCCCGTCCCGGACGGCCTCACCGCCGAGGAGGCCGCCCACGTCATCGGCGCGCAGGCCAACATCTGGACGGAGACGATGGATTCGGTCCGCGCGGTGGACTACATGGCCTTCCCGAGGCTCGCCGCCTTCGCCGAGACGGTCTGGAGCCGGCTGCCCCGGCCCGCCGCCCGCGACCACGAGGGCTTCGCCGCGCGAATGACCACCCACTACGGGCGACTTGACGCACTGGGGGTCGAATACCGTCCGCCGGGCGGTCCGCTACCGTGGCAGCGGCGTCCGGGCGTCATCGGACGCCCGATCGAGGGGCCGCCCCCGATCGTGTGAGGCCTGCCACAACCCGGGGCCGGTCGGCGCGGGAAATGGCAAGGTGGTCTGGCCAATCACGGCAAGGCGCATGAAGGAGGCCATTCCCGTCGCAACCTGGAGAAAGACGCAAACCGGACGGGGTGCCATCCGGAAGGCGGGTTCTCCTTTGCGACCCTCGCGTTGATCACCCCGGAAGATGTGCCAGAGTTGCCACGTCCGGGCTGTCAGCACGTACCGTACGGCTACCGCACCGCGGACAGCCGGGGAAGGGGCAGCTGCGTGAGCACGTACGCACGGCAGGCAGCGCGCAATGTGGCGTTGCCGACCTCGCTCGACGAGGCCGTGGCGGCCTTGGCCGCCACGCCCACAGCCGTGCCCGTCGCCGGAGGCACCGACCTCATGGCGGCCGTGAACTCCGGGCTGCTGCGCCCCGCGGGACTGGTCGGGCTCGGGCGGATCAGCGAGATCCGCGGCTGGCAGTACGCGGACGGCGCCGCGCTGCTCGGCGCCGGCCTCACCCACGCCCGCATGGGCCGCCCGGACTTCGCCGCGCTCATCCCCGCCCTGGCCGCCGCCGCCCGCGCCGCCGGGCCCCCGCAGATCCGCAACGCGGGCACGCTCGGCGGCAACATCGCCGGCGCCGCCCCCACCGGCGACTCGCTGCCCGTGCTGGCCGCCCTGGAGGCGTCCGTCCTCGTCGCCGGCCCGGACGGCAACCGCGAGCTGCCGGTCAGTCACCTGCTCACCGCCATGGACCCGCTGCGGCCGGGCGAGGTCCTGGCATACGTCCGGGTCCCGCTGCTGCACGCGCCGCAGACGTTCCTCAAGGCCACCGGTCGCACCGGACCCGGCCGCGCGATCGCGTCGGTCGCCGTCGTCCTCGACCCCGCCCGCCGGGGCGTACGCTGCGCGGTGGGAGCTGTCGCACCGGTGCCGCTGCGGCCGCTCGAGGCCGAACGCTGGGTCGCCGGGCTGATCGACTGGGACGGCGAGCGGACGCTGGCACCGGAGGCCCTCACGGCCTTCGGCGAGTACGTCGCCGCCGCCTGCATCCCCGACCCCCTGCCGGCCCCGGACGGCACCACGGCCCCCGAACTGCCCCCCGCGGCCGTCCAGCTGCGGCGTACGGTGGCCGCACTGGCCCGCCGCGCGCTGGGGAGGGCACTGGCATGAGTGACGACGTGTACGACGACAGGACACCGGACGGGCGCATGACCGACCAGCCGCAGGCGGGGTCACCCCTGCCGCACGGCGGGGGATTCACCCCTGGGCACGGGGTGTGGGAGCCCCTGCCCCACGGCGAGTACGACGCCGACCAGACCATGCAGGTGTCCTTCGCGGCGCAGCTGTCCATGACCGAGCCCGGAGCCGACCCGCTCGCCGCCCCGGGCCACGGCTACGCGCCCGAGCCGACCGGCGTGCCGATAACGGTCGCCCCCGCGGAGGGGCCCGGCGGCCCGGCCGCCGGTGAGGACGCGGCCACCACGTGGGCGATCCCCGTCGTGCGCGAGGACGCCACCGCCGACGACTCCGGCGAGTACTCGGTGGGCGCCTTCGTGCCGACCCCCGACCCGTCGCGGCCCTGGAC
>NZ_JARAVO010000276.1:0-11860 GCF_033792805.1 Streptomyces sp. PA03-1a | reverse complement strand
GCACCAGGGAGACGACGACGGCGAGGAAGCGCCGCCGCACCTGGCTGCGCGTCCTCGCCGTCGTCGTCTCCCTGGTGCTGCTGGCAGGGGCCGGGGTCTCCTGGTACCTGTACAAGCAGCTCGACGGGAACATCCACACGGACACGGACACCGCCCACGAGCTGATGCGGGTCCAGTCCGAGCGGCCCAAGGTGCTGCCCGAGGCGACCACCGCCGAGAACATCCTGCTCCTGGGTTCGGACAACCGTGGCGACGGGAACGGCAAGTACGGCCAGGACACCGGCACCCAGCGGTCGGACACCGCGATACTGCTGCACCTGGCCGCGGACCGGAAGAGCGCGACGGCGGTCAGCCTCCCGCGCGACCTCATGGTCCACATCCCCTCCTGCCGGCGGTCCGACGGCAGCATGACCAATCCCCAGTTCGCCCAGTTCAACTGGGCGTTCGAGTTCGGCGGCGCCGCCTGCACGATCCGTACGGTGGAGAAGCTCACCGGGATCCGCGTCGACCACCACCTCGTGGTGGACTTCAACGGCTTCAAGAAGATGGTCGACGCGGTCGACGGCGTCGAGGTCTGCGTGCCGCACGCCGTGCACGACGAGGACGCGCACCTGGACCTGGAGGCCGGCCGCCAGGAGCTGCACGGCGAGCAGGCACTCGGCTACGTCCGGGCCCGCAAGGGCATCGGCGACGGCAGCGACACCCAGCGCATGGACCGCCAGCAGCAGTTCCTCGCCTCCCTGGTGCAGAAGGTCGACTCCACGGGCGTGTTGCTCAACCCCGCCAAGCTCTACCCGCTGCTGGACGCCGCGACCTCCTCGCTCACCGCGGACGAGGGTCTCGACTCGCTGGCCGAGCTGTACGAGCTGGCCCAGAGCCTGCGCAAGACGCCGACGGACCAGGTGCGTTTCCTGACCGTGCCGCGGCGTCCGTACACGGCGGACCCCAACCGTGACGAACTGGTGCAACCCGCCGCGGACGAACTGTTCACGACCCTGCGCGAGGACGGGCGGGTGACCGTCGAGGGCGACGAGGGCACCGGCTCCGGCTCCGCCCGCCCGACGGCCGGCGGAACCTCCACCGCCTCTCCCGCAACTCCCACACCGTCGGGGTCGGCGAGCGCCTCCCCCTCGTACCGCGGCACCACCGCCGACCGCGACGTGTGCGGCGGCAGTGGGGATTGAACAGTTTGTCCAGGTGTAGGAGAGCGGAATTTGTCAGCGACGGGCGTACACGCTGAACTGTGGGGTTAGTGTGAGCGATCCGGCCTGTTGCAGCGGCCGAGACGGAGGACTCGATCGACCGTGGACACGCAAGGCCGTAGGCAGCACGTCGACCCGGCGGATCAGTGGGTTTTCGATCCCGAGACGGGCAGCTACCAGTTGCGGCTGGACCCCCCGCAGCAGCAGGAACCCGGCGTCCCCGCGCAGGGGACGGGCCGGCGGACACCGCGCGTCCAGCCGCAGGGCGGGAGCCGCGCGCGGCAGGGCCGTTCCGGCGCCGAGGGCGAGGGCCGCGCCACGACGGACGGCCGCGCGGCGGGCACCGGCAGGGCGGCGGGCGGCAACCGGGCAGGCGGCACCAGGGGCGAGGGCGGCGGCCGGGCGGCCGCGCGCACCAGCCGGCGCCGGCCCAAGTCCCGGAAGTCCACCAAGAAGCGGGCCCTGATCTGGACCGCCGGAACGCTCGGGGTCGTGGTCATCGCGGCGTGCGTGGGCGTCTACGCGCTGTACCAGCAGCTCAACGGCAACATCCACACGATCGACCCGGGCATCGGCTCCAAGAACGCCACCTCCACCGGACCGGTCAACATCCTGGTCATCGGCACCGACAGCCGGCAGGGCCTGAAGGGCAAGTACGGCGACGCGGCCAACGTCGGCCACGCCGACACCACGATCCTCTTCCACGTCTCCAAGGACCGCTCCAACGCGACGGCGCTGAGCATCCCCCGGGACATCATCACCGACATCCCGGACTGCCCGACGAAGCAGTCCGACGGCTCCACGAAGATCATCCCGGGTGAGAGCGACGTCCGCTTCAACACCAGCCTGGGCCAGTACGGCCGCGACCCGGGCTGCACGATGCGCACCGTCAAGGCGTTGACGGGCATCACCCCGGACCACTTCATGATGGCCAACTTCGACGCGGTGAAGGACCTGTCGACGGCGGTCGGGGGCGTCGAGGTGTGCCTGGCCAAGGACATCGACGACCCGGACTCGCACCTGAAGCTGGACAAGGGCCGGCACGTCGTCGCGGGCGAGCAGGCGCTGGCCTTCGTCCGCACCCGGCACAGCGTCGGCTTCGGCGGCGACCTCAGCCGCATCCAGCTGCAGCAGCAGTTCCTCAGCTCGATGATGCGCACGATGAAGTCGGGCGACACGCTGACCAGTCCGACGAAGCTGCTCAAGCTGGCGAACACGGCGACGAAGGCGCTCACCGTCGACACCGGCATCGGCAGCGTGCCCAAGCTCAGCCAACTCGCCAAGGACCTGAGCCGGGTCGACACCAAGAACATCACCTTCGCGACCGTGCCGGTGATAGACAACCCGGCCGAGAAGGTGCACGCCACCGTGGTGCTGGACGAGACCAAGGCGCCGCAGCTGTTCACCATGGTGCGCAACGACGTCTCGCTCACCGAGGTGAAGAAGAAGCAGAAGGCGTCCGATGCGGCCAAGCTGAAGGGCCCCAAGGCCGACGCGATCAACGTGCGGGTCGAGGTGCTGAACGGCAGCGGGGTCTTCGGCGCCGCCCAGGACACCGTCAACTGGCTGCAGAACGACGAGGGCGTCAGCCGCTCCACCAACGGCGGCAACGCGCCCACCGAACTGCAGAAGACGACGCTGGAGTACGCCCCCAACCAGGCCGACCAGGCGCGCCGGCTGGCCGACATGATGGGGCTGCCGGCCTCCGCGCTCAAGCAGGGCACCGAGGACGCCGCCCCGCGCGCCAACATGACGCTCACCCTCGGCAAGGACTTCACCCGGGCGGGCACGCCGATCGCCCCGCCGACGAAGGCACCCGAGGGCATCCAGAAGGTCGAGGCGGACGACAAGAGCGTGTGCGCAAAGTAGCCGCCCGGCACGGGCACCAGGGTCGACAGGGGTATCAGGGGTGGGAACCGGACGATGACGGACAGTCGTGTGCGCGATCTCGGCTGGGACGACAGCCTCTACGACGACCACCCGCGGGACGGGGCCGCGCAGCGGGGCACGGACGCGGCGCGCGCCGCGCACACGGACCCTGGGCGCGGCGGCGGACAGCCGGGCGCACGGCCGCCGCAGCGCCGCAGACGCCGGGTCGTCCGGTGGATCGCGGTCACCCTCGCGGTGCTCATACTCGGGACGGCGGGGGCCGGTTACGCGTACTACGAGCACCTCAGCCACAACCTCCGCAAGGGGAAGCGGAACAGCGGCGACAGCGACGTGGCCAAGGCGCCGACGAACGCGCTGAACATCCTGCTGCTGGGCGCCGACGGCCGTAACTCCGCGGAGAACCTCAAGCTCGGCGGCGCCAGGTACACCAAGGGCGAACCGCCCCGCGCGGACGTGATCATGCTGCTGCACGTCTCCGCCGACCGCAGCAACATGTCCGTGGTGAGCATCCCGCGCGACACCCGGGTGCCGATCCCGAAGTGCACCGACCCGCAGACGGGCAAGAAGTTCGCCGCCACCACGCACGCGATCATCAACGAGAGCCTGGCGCGCGGCGGCCCCGGCTGCACGCTCGCCACCGTGCAGAACCTCACCAAGGTCTACATCGACCACTGGATGATGATCGACTTCGCGGGTGTGGTGAAGATGGCCGACGCAGTCGGCGGCGTCGAGGTCTGCGTGGAGCAACCGGTGTGGGACCACCCGACCCCGCAGCAGCCGGGCGGCTCCGGGCTGAAGCTCAAGGCGGGCACGCAGAAGATCACCGGCAAGAAGGCCCTGCAGTGGCTGCGCACCCGGCACGCCTTCGAGAGCGACCTCGGGCGCGCCAAGGCGCAGCACATGTACATGAACTCGATGGTGCGGGAGCTGCGCTCGCAGAACGTCTTCACCGACGGCGGGCGGCTGCGGGGCCTCGCCGAGGCCGCCACCAACGCGCTGCAGGTGTCGGAGGAGATCGGCACCCCGAAGAAGCTCTTCGACCTCGGCATGCAGCTCAAGAGCGTCCCGTCGAACCGGATCACGATGCTGACCATGCCGCCGGTCACGGACACCGAGAACGACCAGCACTACATGCCGGACCCGGTGGCCGCCCCCAAGGTGTGGTCGCGGCTCGTCCACGACCTCCCCTTCGACGACAAGGGGAAGAAGAAGGCGAAGAAGGAGCCCACCGGCCCGGCGGCGCGGCCCGCCGCGGACATCCCGGTCTCGGTCGTCAACGGCACCGCGGGCGACGCCACGGGCACTCCCGTGAACGGCAGGGCGCGCGCCCTGGCGACGGCGTTGGGTCGAGGCGGGTTCGGGAAGGCGGCTGCGGCCACCGCACCGCAGCCGTCGGCGGCCACCGTGATCGAGTACCCGGCCGCCGAGGGCGCGCAGGGCCGCTCGGACGCGCTCGCCGTGGCGAAGGTGTTCAAGCTCCCCGCCAGTGTTGTGAAGGAATCCTCACATGTCGCCTCCGTCACACTCGTCGTGGGCGCGGACTGGCGGGACGGGACGGTCTTCCAGGGTGCCGCCGACGACGACGGATCGCTGCCCACGAGCGCCGGGGCCCTGAACGGAGCGAATGATTCGGCCTGCATGGACGTGTACAGGCCATATCGCTGGGATCCCGGTTTGGGGTAATGCGCACGATCGTTTTACACAGGCGATAAGAAGCGAGTGCCTTGACCCCGTCGCGGTTTATGTATCGTGACCTCCAACCATCCGCGAGCAGGGCTGTTCCGGTTCCACAGGACCTTGACAGTCGCACAGCTGAGAATCACCCACGATCCGCGCGCTGCGGCGCAACCGGTGACCGTAGTGACCAGCGCGTCATGGGAGGGCACACATGCGCCACGGCAGCATCCCCGGAGGGCGGAACGCCCCCTACGATCCTCACGAACCCGGATGGGACGACTCTCCGTACGGGAACGGTCACGGGCAGCCGTACGTCCCGCAGCAGCCCACCCCGCACCCGACGGTCCCGCAGCAGCCCCAGCGCGGCGGCTACCGCCCGCAGGAGCCGCAGCGCGGCGGGTACCCGCCCCAGGAGCCGTACGCGCCCTACCAGCCGGCGGGCTACGACACCGGGGGCTACGACACCGGGGGCTACGGCGACGACGGCCACCGGGCCGGCCACGGCGCCTACGAGGACGACGGGGGCGACGGGGCGTCCACCGGCACCCTGACCGCAACGCAGGGCGACGGGGCGGACGACGACGGCCACGACGGCGGCGGCCGCCGCGGCAACCGCCGCCGCAAGAAGGGCAAGAGGCGCGCCCTGCGCTGGGTGGCGATCGTCACGTCGGTGGCGATACTCGGCTCGGCCGGCGCCGCCTACGCGTACTACCAGCACCTCAACGCGAACATCAAGAAGGACGCGCTGAACCTCGGCGACAGCCAGGCCGCCAAGAGCAAGGCCAACGCCGCCGGCCAGACCCCACTGAACATCCTGCTGCTGGGCTCCGACAGCCGTGCGTCCAAGGCGAACCAGAAGCTCGGCGGCGCCAGGGCCGACGCCGACCGCAAGCCGCTCGCCGACGTCCAGATGCTGCTGCACGTCTCCGCGGACCGCAGCAACATGACCGTGGTCAGCATTCCGCGCGACACCCGGGTCACCATCCCCAAGTGCACCGACCCGGACGACGGGCGGGTCTACCCCGAGACCACGTCGGAGACGATCAACACGAGCCTCCAGCACGGCGGCCCCGGCTGCACCGTGGCCACCTGGGAGAAGCTCACCGACATATCCATCGACCACTTCATGATGATCGACTTCGCCGGCGTGGTGTCCATGGCCGACGCGGTCGGCGGCGTCCCGGTCTGCGTCAAGGGGAACGTCTGGGACCGCAAGTCCGGGCTCAAGCTCACCAAGGGCGACCACGTCATCAAGGGCAAGCAGGCCCTCCAGTGGCTCCGCACCCGGCACGGCTTCGAGGACGGCAGCGACATCGGCCGCACCCACGCCCAGCACATGTACATGAACGCGATGGTGCGCCAGCTGAAGTCCAGCGCGAAGCTCAACGACCCGGGCAAGCTGACGGGCCTGGCGGAGGCCGCCACCAAGGCGCTGACCGTCGACACCGGCCTCGGCACGGTCAAGAAGCTCTACGACCTGGGCAACGACCTCAAGGGCGTTCCCACCGACCGCATCACCATGACGACGATGCCCTGGGGCGCCGACCCGCAGAACCCGACCGCGCACGTCGTGCCGACCTCCGCGGCGACCAAGCTCTTCACGCTGCTCCGCAACGACCAGGCCGTGGACGGCAAGGCCTCGAAGAAGAAAAAGAAGACCGGCACGGCCACGGCCACCGCGAAGGCCTCGCCCAAGGGCGAGATCGCGGTGACGGTCCAGAACGGCACCGGCAGCACCTCGGTGCCCGCCACCCCCGGCCGGGCGAGCACGGTCACGGAGAAGCTGAAGACCCTGGGCTTCACCCAGGCCGAGTCCGACTCCACGCCGCAGTCGCAGTCCGGCAGCACGATCACCTACGCGAGCGACGACGACCAGGCCGACGCCCTGGCCGTGGCGAAGGCGCTGAAGCTGCCCACCGGCGCGGTGAAGAAGTCCTCGTCCGCCGAGGGCATCACGCTGGTGATCGGCGCCGACTGGACCGCCGGGTCGACCTACCCCGCGGCCAGCAGCTCCGACACCAAGGAAGTGCTGGACAGCGCGAGCGCGCTCAACGCTTCCGACGACTCGGCGTGCATGAAGGTGAACTCCTACTACAGCTGGTAGGGGTCCACCCGCCGCATCACGCGTCGGCCGCCGCCCGGACCGCCGGGCGGCGGCTGGCGATGACCCGCCGGGCGAGCGAGCGCGGGCTGGTCAGGAAGCCGTAGCCCCACGCCATGTGCATCGTGGCGAGCGCCACCGGGATCTGCAGCCGCGCGCGGGCGGACAGGCCCTTGCCGGCCGGGAGCGAGCCCAGTGCGATGGCCGCGAGGTAGCCGCCGGGGACGACGAAGCCGAGCGGGGTGACCGCTGCGCCGACCACCACACCCGCCGCGATGGCCACGACGGCGGCCGGGGCGGCCAGGTAGCGCAGGTTGACCGAGCCCTGGTGGTAACGGGTGACCACGCGGCGCCAGCGTCCGTAGTCCTTGTACTGCTTGGCCAGCGCGCGCACGCTGGGCCGCGGACGGTACGAGACGCGCAGCTCGGGCGAGAACCAGATCAGGCCGCCGGCCTCGCGGATGCGGTAGTTCAGCTCCCAGTCCTGGGCGCGGATGAACTCCTCGTTGTAGCCGCCCTGCTGCTCCAGCACCTCACGGCGGAAGACCCCGAGGTAGACGGTGTCGGCGGGGGCGGCGGCGCCGCCGGTGTGGAAGGCCGCGTTGCCGACGCCGATCTTCGAGGTCATGGCGGCGGCGACGGCGCGCTCCCAGTCGTTCTCGCCCTCGGCGTGCATGATGCCGCCGACGTTGGCGGCGCCGGTCTCCTCCAGCAGCCGCACCGCGGTGTCGATGTAGTCGGGCGAGAGCATGCCGTGGCCGTCGACCCGCACCACGACGGGGTGCCGGGAGGCCTTGATGGCGGCGTTCAGGGCGGCGGGGGTGCGGCCGGTGGGATTGGGCACCGTGTGGACGCGGGGATCCTCCCGCACCAGCTCCGCCGCGATCTCGTCCGTGCGGTCGGTGGAGGGGCCGAGGGCGATGACGACCTCGAGCTCGCCCGCGTAGTCCTGTTCGAGGATGTGGCGGACGGAGTTGCGCAGGTGCCGCTCCTCGTCGAGCACCGGCATGATCACGGAGACGGCGGGCAGCACGTGGGGGGTCGCAGCGTTCACAGCCGGACACGTTACCGCGAACGGATGATACGAACACGTGCAGGCGGGCGGGGCTCATCCCGTACGACGGTATGACTCCTTAGCGTGACTCCATGACCGTCGCTCGTCGCCGTCAGCAGCCCATCGCAGCCGCCCGCCGGGCCCGGAAGCGGTCGCCCGTGCGCCGCGGGATGCGCGTCCTCGGCGCCGTCTCGCTGGGCATCCTGACCGCCAGCGGGATCGGACACGCCGTCCTGGGGCACATGGACGACCGCCTGGCGCGGGTGGACGCCTTCGCCGGGATGAAGAACCGGCCCAACCCCACCAAGGGCACCAACTTCCTGCTGGTCGGCACCGACGTGCGCCGCGGGCTGACCGCGGCGCAGCGCACCGCGCTGCGCCTGGGCGGGGAGCCCTGCGACTGCACCGACACGATGATGCTGGCACACCTGTCGCGGGACGGCAGGCGGGTCAGCGTGGTCGCCCTGCCGCGGGACTCGTACGCGGAGCTGCCCCGCCCCGGCAAGCTGAAGTGGGCCTGGGGGGTGGGCGGCCCCTCGCTCGCCGTCAGCACGGTCGAGAAGATGACCGGGATCAAGGTCGACCACTACGCCGAGTTCGACTTCGGCTCCTTCATGAAGACCGTCGACAAGATCGGCGGCGTCGACTTGTGCTTCGCCCAGCCGCTGCGGGACCCCCTGACCGGCCTCGACCTGCCCGCCGGCACGGTCCGCGCGGACGGCGGCACGGCGCTGCGGTACGTGCGCTCCGGTCACTACCCCGGGAGCCCCGACCTCCCGCGGATGCAGAACCAGCAACGGTTCCTGGCCGCCCTGGTCCGCCGGGTCACCGACATCGGGCTGCTGCAGAACCCCGTCAAGCTCGACCAGGTGGCCAGGGCCGCGCTGGGCTCGGTGCGCGCGGACCGGCAGACCAAGCCGGACGACCTGATCGCGCTCGCCACGGGGCTGCGGGGCGGCTTCGGGGCAAGCTCGGTGGAGTTCGCGTCGGTGCCGGTGGACGCCACGCCGTTCCGGGTGCAGGGCGTGGGCACGACCCTGCGCTGGGACGTGAAGGGCGCCGGGCGGATCTTCGACGCGCTGCGCGAGGACCGCCCGCTGACCGGCCCGGACGGCGGCCCCCTGGCCACGCCCAGCCCCTCGGCGCCCGAGCCGGAACAGGTCGACGTGCCGCCCAAGTCGATCCGCGTCCAGGTCAACAACGGGACGACGGTCAACGGACTGGGGGCGCGCGTGGACAAGGAACTGCGCCGCCTGGGCTTCCGCACCACCGGTACGCCCGGCAACACCGTCCGGCACGACGCGGAGTACACGGTCATCCACTACGACCCGGGCTGGGACCGCTCCGCCAAGGCCCTGGGGACGGCCCTGCCGTACGCCGAGCTGCGGGCGGTCTCCGGGCTGGGGTCGACGCTGCGGATCACCGTGGGCGCGGACTACGACGGCGTGACCCCGGTGCGGGCCGGTGAGCCGGACCCGCCCGCGGCGCCGCCGGTGGAGCTCCCGCCCGCGCGCGGCGACCGCGTCGCGTGCGGCTGAGGGCCGGGCGCCGGGCGCCGTCAGTCCTCGAAGCCCTCGGCGGCGCGCTTCTCGCGCAGCTCCATGATCGCCCGGCGGCGGGCCAGCCGGTGCGTGCGGCGGATCTGCGCCTCCTGCAGCCGGCGCCGGTCCCGGTCGGTCTCGGGCTCGATCTGGGGCACCGGACGCGGCGCGCCCTCGGCGTCCACGGCCACGAAGACCAGGTAGGCGCTGGCGACCTGGGTCGCCGGGCCGGACTCGTTCCAGCGTTCGGCCAGCACGCGCACGCCGACCTCCATGGAGCTCCGCCCGGTCCAGTTGACCTGGGCCTGCACCTTGAGCAGGTCGCCGACCCGCACCGGTTCCAGGAAGGCCATCTCGTCCATGGCGCCGGTCACCGCGGGCCCCTCGGAGTGCCGTCCGGCGACGGCGCCCGCCGCGTCGTCCACGAGCTTCATGACCACGCCGCCGTGCACGGTGCCCAGCAGGTTCGTGTCGTGGTGGGTCATGATGTGCGCCAGCGTGATCCGCGAGGCGGACGTGGGCTTGAACGGGACAGGGTGCGGGGGTGGCTCCTCGAACATGGCTCCACCCTAAGCACTGCCGTGCCGTGCTCCCGCCGGGCACACCTTGCCCGGCGGCGGGGCCGGGCGGATGCTGAGAAAGGGGCCGACGTCCCTAAGTCCAAGAGGTGATCCGCCATGGAGAAGACGTGGACGATCAAGCTGTCGCTGGAGGAGGACGGCAGCCGCACCGCCTGCACCGCCTCGCTCTCCGGGGACGGCGCCCCGGGCGTGGTGGGCCACGGCTATTCGCGGCGCAATCCGAACGACGAGCCGGACATGCGCATAGGGGAGGACGTGGCCGCCTCCCGGGCCTGCTCCAACCTGGCGCACGAACTGCTGGAACAGGCCGCCGGAATGATCGAGACCCACACCAACGCCCCGACGCACCTCACCGGCTGAGAGCACCCGGACACAACCGGTCACCGCATCACCGCGGTCCTGTGACCTTTGCATCAGCTCTGCTTCAGAAGCGCCACGGAGGCACTGCCGGGCAGGGCGGCAGGGCACACTGCGGTACATGAACGCATGGCCCGACGGTTGGTCCGACAACAGGAACCAGCGGCAGCAGCAGATCTCCGAGCCGCCGCTGCCCCCCGAGCTGTCCCCGCGCCGTGCGGCGGCGGCTCCCGGCAGCGTGCCGCGCCAGCAGGCGTACGGCAGCGGCGTCCCCGGTCACGCAGGCCCGGGCGCGGGCCACGACGGTCACGGCGGCGGCTCGTACGGCCCGCCGTCCACCGGCGGCCGCACCTCACCGCCCGGCAGCCGCAAGCGGCGGGTGAAGGCCGTCCTGATCGGTCTGGTCGTCGTGGTCGCCGCCTGGTCGATCGGCACCTACTTCTGGGCGGACGGCAAGGTGCGCCGCGAGGTGGACCTCGGCACGGTCATAGACCGCCCGGAGACCGGCGAGGGCACCAACTACCTCATCGTCGGCTCCGACAGCCGTGAGGGCCTGTCCGGCGAGCAGAAGAAGCAGCTGCACACCGGCTCCGCCGAGGGCAAGCGGACCGACTCGATGATGATCCTGCACGTCGGTGACAACGGGAACTCGCTGATCTCGCTCCCCCGTGACTCCTACGTCACGATCCCCGAGTTCAAGGGTTCCGAGTCCGGCAAGACGTTCGCCTCGCGCGGCCAGAACAAGCTCAACGCCGCCTACTCGATAGACGGACCGACGCTGCTGGTGCGCACGGTCGAGTACAACACGGGCCTGCACATCGACCACTACGCGGAGATCGGCTTCGCCGGCTTCGCGGGCCTCGTCGACGCGGTCGGCGGTGTCGAGCTGGACATCCCCCGCGACATCGACGACAAGAACTCGGGCCTGCACATCAAGAAGGGCAAGCAGACCCTCAACGGCGACGAGGCCCTGGCCTTCGTCCGCCAGCGCTACCAGGAGGCCGAGGGCGACCTGGGCCGCACCAAGAACCAGCAGAAGTTCCTCGCCGCGCTCGCGGGCCAGACGGCCACGCCGAGCACGGTCCTGAACCCCTTCAAGCTCTACCCGACCATGGGCGCGGGCCTGGACACGCTGATCGTCGACAAGGACATGAGCCTGTGGGACCTGGTGTCGATGTTCTGGGCGATGAAGAGCGTCTCCGGCGGTGAGGGCGTCTCGATGAACATGCCGACCTCGGGCTCCATCAGCACCAACGTGGGCAGCGCCCTCAAGTGGGACATGCCGAAGGTCAAGCAGCTCGTCTCGGAGCTGAAGAACGACGACAAGGTCACGGTCACGCCCGACTCCTGACCCCGTGGGACGGCCCCTCCGTTCTTCCCGCTCGCCCGCGGGGCTCACGGGGTGGAGGAGCCCAGGCGGTCGAGGGAGTGGTTCGCCACGTACTCGGCCATGGTGT
>NZ_JARAVO010000275.1:0-11987 GCF_033792805.1 Streptomyces sp. PA03-1a | reverse complement strand
CACGAAGGAGCCGTCCCGTGCTGAAATCCGCCGTCAGAGCCCTCGCCGCGGCCCCCGCCGTCCTCGCGATGGCTGCCACCGCCGTCGTCGCCACCGGCGGCTCCGCGAGCGCCGCCGCCAACCCCGGCCCCGGCTTCCCCGCCCACTATGCCGCGCCCTACGTCGAGACCTGGAACTCGCCCTCGGCGATGACGAACGCCCGTAACGCGACGGGCCTGAAGTACTTCACCCTCGCCTTCGTCATCGACGGCGGCGGCTGCAACGCCATGTTCAACGGCGACACGCCCGTCACCGACGCCGGCTGGACCTCCGCGGTCAACTCCCTGCGGGCCGCCGGCGGCGACGTCATCGTCTCCTTCGGCGGTGCCTCCGGCACCGAGGTCGGCCTCTCCTGTACGACCGTGTCCGCGCTCAAGGCCCAGTACAAGAAGGTCGTCGACGCCCTCAACCTCACCCGCGTCGACCTGGACGTCGAGGGCAGCGCGATCGCCAACACCGCGGCGAACGACCGCCGCAACAAGGCGCTCGCCCAGCTCCAGCAGGAGTACGCGGCCGCCGGGCGCAAGCTCGACGTCCAGTACACCCTGCCGTCCATGCCGAACGGCCTGGACGACAACGGGACGAAGCTGCTCTCCAACGCCAAGAGCAACGGGCTGAACGTCAACCTCGTCAACATCATGACGATGGACTACTACGACGGGACCCGCGACATGGGCAAGGCGGCCACCGACGCCGCCACCGCCCTGCGCGGCCAGCTCGGCGCCATCTGGCCGGAGAAGTCCGACGCCCAGCTGTGGGCGATGGAGGGCAACACCCCGATGATCGGGGTCAACGACGACACCAGCGAGATCTTCACCACCGGCAACGCCGCCACGCTCGCCAACTTCGCCCAGTCCAAGGGCATCCAGGAGCTCGCCTTCTGGGCGCTCGGCCGCGACAAGGCCTGCGCCACCAACGGGCAGCTCTCCGACAGCTGCAGCGGGACCCCGCAGAGCGCCTGGCAGTTCTCCTCCGTCTTCAACACCGTGACCGGCGGCGGCACGACCCCGCCGCCCACCGGATCCACCGGCCAGATCACCGGCCTCGGCGGCAAGTGCGTCGACATCGCCGCCGCGAGCAGCGCCAACGGCACCGCCGTCCAGATGTACGACTGCAACGGCACCACCGCGCAGCAGTGGACGGTGGGCAGTGACGGCACGCTGCGCGCCCTCGGCAAGTGCATGGACCTCACCGCCGCCGGCACCGCCAACGGCACCAAGGTCCAGCTGTACGACTGCAACGGCACCGGCGCCCAGGTCTGGCAGCGCGGCAGCGGGGACACCCTGGTCAACCCCGCCTCCGGCAAGTGCCTGGACGTCACCGACAAGTCCACCGCCAACGGCGCCCGGCTGCAGATCTGGACCTGCGCGGGCGGCACCAACCAGCAGTTCCACCTCCCGGCCTGACGGCCCCACCGCCGCCGCCCGGCGCACCGCGCGACCGCGGTGCGCCGGGCGGCCGCATGCCAGGATCGGTGCGTGACCGACGACCAGGCACCCGTGACCGCCGACGCCCTCCGCGAGCGCATGCGCTCCGCGCCCGTCCTCGGCGGACCCCTCCCGTCCTTCGACCCCGCGACCGCCGGACCCGAACCCGGGCCGCTGTTCGCCCGCTGGCTGGCGTACGCCCTCGACGACGGCGTCCCGGAACCGCACGTCATGACCCTCAGCACGGCGGACGCCGCCGGCCGGCCCTCGGCACGGGTGCTCATGCTGCGCGGCGTCGACCTCGACCGTCCCGCTTTCGACTTCGCCTCGGACGCGGCCAGCCGCAAGGGCCGCGACCTGGCGGACCGCCCCCACGCCGCGCTCACCTGGTACTGGCCGCGGCACGGCCGGCAGATCCGGGTGACCGGGCCGGTCGAGACCCTGGACCGCGCCACCGCCCGCCGCGACTTCCTCGGCCGCCGCGAGGCCTCCCGGATCGCCGGCTTCACGGGCGTGATGAGCGCCCCGATGCAGGGGCGCGCCGCCTACGAGGAGGCCCGGCGCCGGGCCACCGGGCACGTGGCCGCCCACCCCGACGACGTGCCCGAGGGCCACACCGTCTACCGGCTCGTCGCCGACGAGGCCGAGTTCTGGCAGGCCGCCCCCGCCCAGGGCCACGTCCGCCTCCGCTACACCCGCGACCCCGCCGCCCCCGGCGGCTGGACACGAGGACTGCTCTGGCCCTGAGGCCTCACGGCAGGTGCCGCACCCCCGGCGGGCCGGAAGCGGTGCGGACGCGGGCGGCGTCCCGGCCCGGCGGGGCGCCGAACAGTCGGCGGTACTCGCGGTTGAACTGGGTGGGGCTGGCGTAGCCGACGACATGGCCGACGCCCGCGACGTCCTCGGGCCGGGCCACGAGGAGCGAGCGGGCCTCCTGGAGGCGGATGCGTTTCTGGAACTGCAGGGGGCTCATGGTCGTCACGGCGCGGAAGTGCCGGTGGAAGGCGGAGGGGCTCATGCCGGCGAGACGGGCGAGGTCCTCGATCCGCAGGGGCTCGGCGTAGTGGTCACGGATCCAGTGGATGGACCGGCTGACCTGGGACAGGCCGCTGTCGGCCAGGCCGATCTGACGGACCATGGCGCCGTGGGGGCCGGTGAGCAGCCGCCAGAGGATCTCCCGTTCGATCATCGGGGCGAGCACGGGGGCGTCCGCGGGGTGGTCGAGCAGCCGCAGCAGCCGCACGACGGCGTCGAGGAGGTCGGGTCCGGCCTCACCGGTCGCGATCGCGGGCGGGGCGGACGCGGCTCGGGCCCGGCGCCCGGGCGGTGCCTCCAGCAGCAGCGGGGCGATGGCGGCCGCGCGCAGGACCAGCCCCATGCCCAGCGCGGGGTGCCGCGGGCTCATGTCCACGTAGTGGCCGGTGACCGGCAGGACCGCGGTGACCACGAGGTACTGCCCCGCCCGGTAGTCGTGCACCTCGTCGCCGAGCAGCAGGCGCTTGCCGCCCCGGGCCATGACGACCAGCAGCGGTTCGGTCAGCGAGTAGTCGGGCGGGGCGGTCGCCACCCGCGAGAGCAGCAGCCCGTCGATGGGCGTCCGCAGGTCGGGCCGGGCGTGGGTCGAGATGAGGCCGCGGACCTCGTCCAGGAGGTCGGAAGGGGTGCGCACACCTCACCGAACCATCCCCTCCAGAGGCCCGGCAAGCCCGATCGGGGCGAAGTCGGCAGGATCGGGCAAGAGCCCGCGAGGATCGGTCTACCCCGCCGGAGCCGTCTCCCGTTGCATGGAGTGGACAGATTCCGACGCACAAGGGAGCACGTCCATGCCGCTCGACCACTATGTCACCCTCGGCCGATCGGGGCTGCGGGTCAGCCCGTTCGCGCTCGGCGCGATGACCTTCGGCGAGGACCCCGGCGGCGCCGGGTGCAGCGTCGAGGAGTCGGAGAAGATCCTGGCGACCTACCTGGACCGCGGCGGGAACTTCATCGACACCGCGAACTTCTACACCAACGGCCACTCGGAGCGGATCCTCGGCGACTGGTTCGCCGCCCACCCCGGGCGGCGCGAGCACGTGGTGCTGGCGTCGAAGTTCTTCACCAACCTCTTCCCCGGCGACCCCAACGGCGGCGGCGCGGGCCGCGGTTCGATCGTCGCCCAGCTCGACGAGACCCTGCGCCGCCTGCGTACCGACCACCTGGACCTGTACTGGCTGCACAACTGGGACCGGCACACCCCGATCGAGGAGACGATGCGCACCCTCGACGACCTGGTGCGCGCGGGCAAGATCCGCTACATCGGCTTCTCCAACACCCCCGCCTGGCTGACCGCGCAGGCCCAGACCACCGCGCTGCTGAAGGGCTGGACCCCGCTGATCGCGCTGCAGGTCGAGTACTCGCTGCTGGCCCGCACCGTGGAGGGCGAACTCGCCCCGCTCGCCCTCGACCAGGGCATGGCGCTCGTGCCGTGGAGCCCGCTGAAGAACGGCTTCCTGTCCGGCAAGTACCGGCGCGGCGGCGCGGTCGCCGACTCCGCCCGCACCTCGTTCGTGGGCGGTCCCGGGGAGGACGAGTACCCCGTGATCGAGGAGGTCGCCGCCGTCGCCGACGAGCTGGGGACCACCTCGGCGGCGGTGTCCCTGGCGTGGCTGCGCGCCCGCGAGGGCACCGTCGTGCCGATCGTCGGCGCGCGGCGACTGGAGCACCTCGAGGACAACCTCGCGGGCCTCGAGACGGTCCTCGCCCCGGAGCACCTGCGGCGGCTGGACGAGGTGTCGGCCCCGGTGCTGGGCTATCCGGCGCCCCTGCACGGCGAGTTGCAGGCGATGCTGCAGTTCGCGGGCACCACGGTCGACGGCCGGGCGTCCTCGGTGTACCCGCCGCTGCTGCAGAGCGACGTCCGCTACTGAACCGCCCGCGGCGCCCGGCCCGGGGCCGGTCCTGGGGACGGCGTCATCCCTGAGGAGGACGCGGCGCACGGGGGTGCCCGTCCAGCGCAGGACGGCGGAATGGGACCGTGCGGCGATGCCGCCCGGGCGTGCCGTCTGATGGGGTGGACCGCGTGCACTGGAACGATTCGCGGCTCGGCGCCGAGCTGCGCACCGTGACCGCCGCCGCCCGGCGGCGCGCCACGAGGGACGGGGACCGGCAGGTCGACACCGCGCACCTCCTGCACTCCCTCCTCGAGGCCGACCCGCGGGCGCGGGAAGCCGTGGACGGTGCGGCGGGCGCGGCCGGTACGACGGGTGCCGCCGCCGGTGGCGGGCGGGTGGCGCGCGTCCTCGGCTACCTCGCGCAGCGCAGCATCGGCTACGGCATCGCCTGGCGGGACGCGGTCGAGGACCCGGGCGCCGGAAGCGTGCTCACCGCCGTGGACGCACCCGGCTGGAGCCCGGCCGCCGCCGCGGCCCTGCGCGCGGCCGCCGTCCGCGCCGGGGAGCGGGACGCGCCGCGGGCCGACGGCACCGACCTGCTCGCCGCGCTCGTCGCCGACCGGGGGAGCCGGGCGGCGCAGGTGCTGAGGTCGGCGGGGGTCGAACCGGAGGTCCTGGCCGGGCGCCCGCACCCGCCACGTACCGAGGGCGACAGTCGCCACAGGGATGACGGTCCTGTCGCGAGCTGACATCATGGCCCGATGCATGTGTCTCAGGGGAGGAACGCCGGGCTCTGGCTCGCGCTGGTGTCCGCGTTCGCGTTCGGCGGTTCGGGGGTGGCGGCCAAGCCGCTGATCGAGGCGGGGCTCGACCCGCTGCACGTGGTGTGGTTGCGCGTCACCGGCGCCACACTCGTCATGCTCCCCGTGGTGCTGCGGCACCGGGCGCTCCTGCTGCGCCGCCCCGGTCTGCTGCTCGGCTTCGGCCTGCTCGGCGTCGCCGGCGTCCAGACGCTCTACTTCGCGGCGATCTCCCGCATCCCGGTCGGCGTCGCGATCCTCGTGGAGTTCCTCGGTCCCGCGCTGCTGCTCGGCTGGGTGCGCTTCGTCCAGCGCAAGGCGGTCAGCAAGGCCGCGGCGATCGGTGTCGTGCTCGCCGTCGGCGGCATGGCCGCGGTGGTCGAGGTGTGGTCCGGGCTCGCCTTCGACCCGCTGGGCCTGGCGCTCGCCTTCGGCGCCGCCTGCTGCCAGGTCAGCTACTTCGTCCTGGCCGACCACGGCAGCGAAGGCGACGACGCGCCGGACCCGGTCGCCGTCATCGCCTACGGCCTGGCCATCGGCGCCGTCGTGCTCACAGCGGTCTCCCGCCCCTGGTCGATGGACTGGTCGGTGCTCACCCGGCAGGCGGCGCTCGGCGAGACCGACGTGCCCGCGGTCCTGCTCGTCGGCTGGGTCGTGCTGGTGGCCACCGTGCTGGCCTACCTGACCGGCGTGGTCGCCGTACGACGGCTGTCGCCGCAGGTGGCCGGAGTCGTGGCCTGCCTGGAGGCGGTGGTCGGCACCGTCTTCGCGTGGGTGCTGCTGGGCGAGCACCTCGCCCTGCCGCAGGTCATCGGCGGAACGCTCGTACTGGCGGGCGCCTTCGTCGCCCAGACCGCCAAGAAGCAGGGCACGACCACGGTCGTCGCCTCCGGCACCCCGGCCGACACGGAGGCCGCCGCGTCCGCGACGCAACCCGCGTAACGCTCCCGCCGGCTGCGGCGCCGCCCTGCGGGGTCTCGGGTAGGTGGTCGTCGCGGCGACGCGCCGCTGCTGAGGACCAGCACGACCGTCCGGGACACCTGCGCGGCCTGTGTCGCCCCCGTCCGGGTCGCTAGGCGCGCCGGCCCCTTGGCCCGGCCACGTCCCGTGGGGTCCGGGGGTGTTCCAGCCGCCGGGCCGCCGGGGCCGTCACCAGTGTGGCGCTGGTCCGCGTGCCGCGGACAGCGTTGGCGCGGCGTGGTCCGCCGGAGTCACCGGTAGGTGGTTGTCGCTCGTCGTCGCGGCCACGCGCCGCGGGCGGCCGGGGCGTTCTGCCCGCGGGGGTCCGGCACCGGCGGTCGCGTTGGTCCGCGTGCCGCACGCTGGTGTCGGGGGCGCGGCCCCGCTGGCGCGGCGGCCGGGTCCGCCCCCGGCACAGCGTGATCGTCCCCGACCGGATCGTCAGGCGCGCTGCCGCACCGGGCCGGCACGCCAGGTCGGTCCGCCCGGTCCGGTAGCGGCGGTCGCGCTCGTCGGTTCGTCCCAGGCTGTGGCCCGCGGGCCGTGGAGAGCGTCCGACCCGCCAGGCCGGGAGGCCGCGGCGGTCGTGGTGCCCGCGGTGCCGTGCGCCGACGGCGCTCCTCCGTCCATGCTTCCGCAATCACCCCTACAACCATTCCTCCCCACGGCGTGTCAAAGACCGTGCCGGAGAAGGAAACGGGCTCTTTCCGGACACCCCCGCACCGCCCGGTCGTTCTTGAGCGAAGGAGCCGTTCATGCGCAAGAACCGCTCGGCTGCGGTCACCGCGGCGTCGTTTCTCCTCATCACGGGCGCGGCCATCGCCACCGCGCCCGCCTCCGTCGCCGGGACCCCCGGCGGCACCCATGCAAGTGACCGCAACCGGGACTTCAACGGCGACGGGTACGAGGACGTGCTGACCGGCGCGCCCGGCGCCACCGTGGGCGGGCGTTCCGGCGCCGGTGCCGTCACCGTGCAGTACGGCGGGCCCAAGGGGGTCACCACCAGCGCCAAGGTCTTCAGCCAGAACACCTCCGGCGTGCCCGGCGCCGCCGAGACCGGCGACGCCTTCGGCCAGGCCGTGGCCAGCGGGGACCTCGACGGGGACGGGTACGACGACGCCGTCGTCGGCATCCCCGGCGAGGACCTGGGCGGCGTCGGCGCCGACGCGGGCGGCGTCGTGGTCCTGTGGGGCTCGGCGAAGGGGCTGTCCGGCGCCGCGAGCGACTGGCTGCAGTCCGTCAGCGCCATGAAGGGTGACCGGTTCGGCAGCGCCCTGGCCGCCGGGCACTTCACCACCTACGTCCCGGGTGACCTGCTCGCCGTGATCGACAAGGTGGGGCTGTCGATCTTCCAGTACGAGTCCGTGCCGCAGGCCGCCGCCCGCAAGGGCGGGGACGCGGGGACCTTCACGCCCTTCAAGGACCGGCGGCGCACGCCGCTCGCCCGGCAGGCGGAAGGGCCCGGCATCGCACCCACCTCGCTGACGACCGGCGACTACGACGACAACGGCCTGGCCGACCTCGTGGTCTCCGGCCTCAGCCTGGGCGACGAGCCGGGCTACGGCTGGTCGTACGTCCTCCTCAGCGACGACATCGATCCGCTGCCCGTCACCGCCCTGCGCGGCGGCCCCGTCGTCGCCTCCGGCGACGTCAACGGCGACGGCTTCGACGACCTGGTGACCGGGGAGCCGCACAGCCCCGACGACGGCGGCGCGTCGATGACCGGCGGCATGGTCGGCGTCTACTACGGCAGCCCGGACGGGCCGGTCGGGCAGGAGGGTCCGGGGAGCCCGCCCGTGTGGTGGACCCAGGACGACGCCGGCGTGCCGGGTGTCTCGGAGCGCGGTGACGGCTTCGGCTCGGACCTCTCCGTCGGGGACGTCAACCGCGACGGGTACGCGGACGTCGCGATCGGCGCCTCAGGCGAGGACATCGGCAGCGTCGCCGACGCCGGAGCCGTGTGGGTGCTGCGCGGTTCGGCCGGGGGCCTGACCACCGCCGGTGTCCTGGACGTCAGCCAGAACACGGCGGGCGTCCCGGGCGCCGCCGAGAAGGCCGACAAGTTCGGTGCCCAGGTCTCCTTCACCGACCCCAACCGCGACGGCTACTTCGGTCTGCTCGTCGCGGCCCCGGGCGAGAACACCAACGACGGTGTGGTGTGGGTGCTCTCGGCGGGCGCCGGCGGCCTGAAGCTGCCGGGGAGCTGGACGTACGGCGGCGGCTCGCTCGGTGCCCCGTCCCAGAACGCCCGGTTCGGCGCGGCGATCGACGACTAGCCGCGCTGCCCGATGCGGCGCAACTGCTGGGTCCGGGCGGCGTCGTCGCCCGGACCGTTGCGCTCGGCCAGCAGCCCGCTGACCCGCCACTGGGTCTCGCGCGGGCGGTTCCCGCCGAACTTGAACTTGGCGCGCACGTCGGTGACCTCCAGCCGCAGCCCGCGGATCCCGGGCAGCATCCGGCCGAACGGCGCCTGGCCGGGGACGACGGGGGCGTGGTCGCCGCGCGGCTGGAAGTGGGCGAGCTGCCGGTGGAGCAGGTCCGCCTTCTCCTGCGGGTCGTCCACGAGGTGGGCCACGCACAGCAGTTGCACGGCGGCGTAGTAGCTGGTGGGCGTCCCGTGCTCGGGCGGGGTGCCCTCGGGGGCGTGCCAGGGGCCGGGGATGAAGGTGTAGTCGTCGACGACGCTGAGCGTCACCTGGGGGTGGGCCTCGATCGCGGCCCACAGCGGGTTCGGCCGGGCGAGGTGGGTGACCGCCTCGCGCCGTACGGCGTCGTAGGCGAAGTGCAGCGGCTGGACGAACGGGGGCGCGCCGTCGAGTCCGTTGACCGCGAGCTGGCCGAAGTCGCGCGCGGCCAGCCAGTCCTGCCACTCGGCCTCGTCGAGGGCGGCGTCCCAGGGGTGGACGAGCATGCGCGGGGCTCCTTTCAGCGCGCGGTGAGGTAGCCGGGGACGGTGATCGACGGGTCGAGGTCGTCGGCGGGTTCGGGCGTCCCGTAGGAGCGGGTCACCGGCAGCACGCCCGTCCAGTGGGGGAGCGCCAGGTCCTCGGGGTCGTCGCCGGGGCCGCCGGTGCGCACCTTGGCCGAGACCTCGTGCAGGTCGAGGGCGATGACGGCGGTGGCGGCCAGTTCCCTGGCGTTGGCGGGGCGGGAGTCGGCGGCGCGGCCGGGCACGATGTGGTCGACGAGGGCGTCCAGGGCCGCGGAGCGCTCGGCGGGGTCGGTGACCTGGCGGGCCACGCCGTGCACCACCACGGAGCGGTAGTTGATCGAGTGGTGGAAGGCGGACCGGGCCAGCACGAGCCCGTCCAGGTGCGTCACGGTCAGGCAGACCGGGAGCCCGGTGTCCTCGCCGGCGCCGCGCAGCGGACGGGAGCCGGTGGAGCCGTGCACGTAGAGTCGCTCGCCGACGCGCGCGTAGAGGGTCGGCAGCACGACCGGTGCCCCGTCGCGGACGAAGCCGAGGTGGCAGAGGTAGTCCGCGTCGAGGATCGCGTGCACCAGGTCGCGGTCGTACGAGGCGCGCTCGCGGCTGCGGGTCGGGACCGTGAGGTCGGTGGGAGCGTACGCATCGGCAGCGGAGGGCGTGGCGGACATGGCGCGATCCTTTGCACTAGTGCATAATGCTTTTTGTGCTAGGAGAGTACACGTTCACCGGTCGGGGCGCAGCGGACATCGCGGCGAGCGTCGAACGGGCCATCGGGGAGGGCGCGCTCGCGCCCGGCGCCGCGCTGCCGCCGCTGCGGGAGCTCGCCGCCGGACTCGGCGTCAACCCCAACACCGTCGCGGCCGCCTACCGCCTGCTGCGCGACCGCGGCGTCATCGAGACGGCGGGCCGGCGCGGCAGCCGGGTGCGCCGGCGTCCGGCGACCACCGCGCGGGACGAGATCCGCCTGGAGGTGCCGCCCGGGGTGCGGGACCTGTCCACGGGCAACCCGGACTCCGCCCTGCTGCCCCCGCTCGGGGAGGCGCTGGCCGAGGCGGCCGCCCGCAACGCGCGGCAGCCCACGCTGTACGGGCGGTCCCCGGTCGAGGAGGAGCTCGCCGCGCTCGCGCGTGCCGCCTTCGACGCCGACGGGGTGCCGGCCGGCCCGGTCGGCCTCACCTCCGGTTCGCTCGACGCCATGGAGCGCGCGCTCACCGCCCACCTGCGGCCGGGGGACGCGGTGGCGGTGGAGGACCCCGGCTGGGGCAGCGTCTTCGACCTCGTCCCCGCCCTGGGGCTGCGCGCGGTCCCGGTCGGCGTGGACGACGACGGCCCGCTGCCGCACGACGTGGACGCCGCCCTGCGGCAGGGCGCGCGGGCGCTGATCGTCACCGACCGCGGCCAGAACCCGACCGGGGCCACGCTCTCCGCGGCGCGCGCCGGCGAACTGCGCGCCGTCCTGAGCGGCCACCCGCAGGTGCTCGTCATCGACGACGACCATGTGAACGGCCTGACCGAGCTGCCGCTGCACCCGCTCGCCGGGAGCACCCCGCACTGGATGCTGGTCCGCTCGACCGCCAAGGCCTACGGCCCCGACCTGCGCCTGGCCGTCCTCACCGGCGACCCGGTCACGCTCGACCGGGTCCGCGGCCGCTACCGGCTCGGGCCCGGCTGGGTCAGCCATCTGCTGCAGCACACCGTCGCCCACCTCTGGCGCACCGGAGCGGTCGACGTCCCGGCCGTCTCCGCCGCGTACGCCGCGCGCCGCGACGCGCTGGTGCGGGCGCTGGCCGACCGCGGCGTCCCCGCGCACGGCCGCAGCGGCATGAACGTCTGGGTCCCGGTGCCCGACGAGACCGGGGCGGTCGCCCGGCTCCTGCAGGCGGGCTGGGCGGTCGCGCCCGGCGCGCGCTTCCGCCTGGACTCCCCGCCGGGCATCCGCATCACCGTCTCCCCGGTCGCGGCGGACGAGGTCCCGGCCCTGGCCGACGCCGTCGCCGCCGCCGTCCGGCCGCACCGCGCCGGGCGCTTCGGCTGACGGGGGCGCGGGCCGGAGGGGGTCAGGCCGCCGGACGGCGCTGGGTCAGCGCCGCGCCGGCGAGCACGACGAGGGCGCCGACCGGCTCGTTCCACGTCAGGTGCTCGTCCAGCAGGGCGACACCGGCCGCGGTCGCGATGACCGGGATCAGGTAGGTGACCATCGTGGCGATGGTCGGGCCCTTCTCCGCGACGATCCCGTACTGCAGGAGGAAGGCGATCCCGGTGCCCAGCGCGCCCAGCGCCACGACCGACAGTGTCGGCCAGAGCGGGAACGAGCCCGGCGTGGAGGTGAACAGCGGGGTCAGCACGGCCAGTTGGACGGTGCCGAGCAGCAGCTGTGCGGAGGACATCGACAGCGCCGAGTTGCCGCTGCCGCTCAGGGTGCGGCGCACGTAGATCCACCCCACCGCGTAGCTCGCGGAGGCGCCCAGCGCCATCGCGGTGCCCGCCGGATCCGTCCCGGAGAAGCCCTGCCAGGCGCCGAGGACGGTCAGCACGCCGACGAAGCCGATGCCGACCCCCGCGACCCGCTGCCGGGTCGGCTTGTCGTCCGAGAGCGCCACCACCGACAGCACCATGCTCCACAGCGGGGTCGTGGCGTTGCAGATCCCCGCGAGCGTGGAGGGGATGGTGAGCTCCGCGTACGCGAAGAGTGTGAACGGCAGCGTGTTCAGCAGCAGCGCGGCGACCGCCATGTGCCCCCAGGTGCGGGCGCCGCGCGGCATCCGTTCCCGCTTCACGGCGAAGGCGGCGGCCAGCACGGCGGTGCCGAAGACCATGCGGCCGAGCGCGACCTGCAGCGGGGCGTACGCCTCGGTGCCCACCTTGATGAACAGGAAGCTGAAGCCCCAGATGAGCGCGAGCACGGCCCAGCTGACGCGCCAGTCCACGACGGGGCGGCGGCGCGCGGTGACCGATGGGGCGG
>NZ_JARAVO010000274.1:0-12001 GCF_033792805.1 Streptomyces sp. PA03-1a | reverse complement strand
GTCGGCTGCCGCCCCGTGGAGCCGCCCGGACCCCCGGCACCGCTGTCCGTCGGCCAGTGGCACCGCTACGACCCCTGGGCGCCCCCGGGCGGCTCCACGGGGCAGCAGCCGACCGCCCGGCGCACGGGGAGCCGGCGCGCCCCGCTGGCGGCCGCCCTGATCGCCGTCACCCTGATCGCCGGAGGCGTCGGCGGGGCGCTGGGCGCCTACGTGCACGACAGCGGCGGCACGCCGGAGGTCACCCTGCCGCAGGCCACCGCGGAGGCCGGCACCCGCGCCCCGGACAGCATCGCGGGCATCGCGGCCCAGGTCCTGCCCGGCGTCGTCTACATCCACGTCAAGGGCGACGCCGGTGAGGGCACCGGCACCGGGTTCGTGCTGGACGGCGAGGGCCACATCCTCACCAACAACCACGTGGTGGAGAGCGTCGCCAAGAGCGGCACCATCTCGGTGACCTTCAACGGCGGCCAGGTGAAGCCCGCCACGATCGTGGGCCGGGACACCGGCTACGACCTGGCGGTCATCAAGGTCAGCGGGGTGAAGGGGCTCCACCCGCTGACCCTCGGCGACTCCGACGCCGCCCAGGTCGGCGACCCGGTCGTCGCCATCGGCGCCCCGTACGGTCTCGAGGGCACCGTCACCTCCGGCATCATCAGCGCCACGCAGCGCCCGATCACCGCGGGCGGGGAGACCAACAGCAGCGACGTCAGCTACGTCGACGCCATCCAGACCGACGCCCCGATCAACCCCGGCAACTCCGGCGGTCCGCTGGTGGACGCCAAGGGCCTGGTCATCGGGATCAACAGCGCCATCCGCTCGGCGGACAGCGGCTCCGACCCCTTCGGCAACAGCACCCAGGGCGGGAGCATCGGCCTCGGCTTCGCCATCCCGGTCAACCAGGCCAAGCGGGTGGCCGAGCAGCTGATCAACGACGGCAAGGCCACCCACCCGGTGATCGGCGTCAGCATCAACCTGCAGTACTCCGGCGACGGCGCCCAGGTCAGCCCCGAGGGCCAGGGCGAGGGGGACTCGGTGACCCCGAACGGCCCCGGCGCCAAGGCGGGCATCGAACCCGGTGATGTGATCACCGCCATCGACGGCAAGCGGGTACACAACGGCGAGGAGCTGATCGTGCGGATCCGCGCCCACCGGCCCGGCGACACGCTGCAGCTCACCGTGAAGCGGGACGGCAAGCAGCGCGCCATGGAGCTGACCCTGGGCTCGGCCAGCGGGAACTGAGCACGGCGCATTCGGGATTTACCGGGGCGCGACCTACTGTTGACCCTGCCCACTCCCGTGCGGACGGTTGGGGCAGGTACGGTGAGATCCGCCGGATTCCGTCCGCCGGCCGAGGACCACGAGGAGCTGCACGGTGTTTTCAGACATAGGCGCGCTGGAGGTCGTCGCGCTCGTGATCCTTGCCGTGCTCGTGTTCGGGCCGGACAAGCTGCCCAAGGTCATCAAGGACGTGATGCAGTTCGTCCGCAAGGTGCGGGAGTTCTCCGACAGCGCGAAGGCGGACATCCGCAGCGAGCTGGGCCCGGAGTTCAAGGACTTCGAATTCGAGGACCTGCACCCGAAGAACTTCGTCCGGAAGCAGCTGCTGGACAACGACGAGCTGGGCCTGAAGGAGATCCGCAACGGATTCGACTTCAAGGAGGAGATGTCGGCGGTCACCGACGCCGTGCACGGCCGCGACAGCGGCGGCTCGGGTTCCGCCGCGGGCTCCCCGGGCACCCCGGACCGGCTGCGCAAGCGCGACGGCCTGACGCCCGGCGAGGCCCCGCCGTTCGACTCCGACGCCACCTGATGCAGGGGCCTGCCCCGATCACGTAGCGCGAGTGGCTATTCTCCCTTTGTTTGCCCTTATGGAGGAGGCGCCGCGCGTATGGAGACCACAGCTGATCCGGCGGATCGTACGACCGGCGGCTATCTCAAGGCCGACTTCACCTGGTACGGACTGGACGAGGCGTTCACCGGCGACCGCTGGCTCGCCCCGGTCGGCATGAGCGCCGACGGCACGGTCGAGCACGGCTCCACCGGCCACGGCGACGAACCGTCGGTCAAGGTCGAGCCCACCCCCGACCACCGCCGCTTCGTGGTGGTCGTCACGGTCGCCGACCGCCCGGTCCGGCGCAGCTCGGACGGCACCGGCGTGCTGGACGCCACCTCGGTCGCCTCGGCGGCCTGGCTGGCGGGTTCCGGACTGCTGACCTGCACCTGGCCCACCCAGATGGAGCGGCACCTGCGGCAGAACTGGCTCGACCAGCAGACCGCCATCGCCTGGGACCTCGCGGACAACCTCGAGGGCCCCGACTGGTCGGCGCTCAGCCTGCCGGTGGACGGCGTCCCCACGCCGTTCCACTACCGGGAGTCGGAGTACGGCTGGGTGATGGCCGGATCGGCGCGCGGGGTGCACCTGGGTGCCTTCGGGCGCGGGATGAGCGCCTACGGCCTCGGCCTGGCCCAGGTGAAGGACATCACCACGTATCGGCCGTGAGGCCGTGAGCAATGGCTCAGGGGCGCCTGCCGGACCGGGAGGGCGCCCCTGAGCCGTTCGGCGGGCCGGTCGCGGCCGGCCCGCCGGTTCAGAACTTGTTGCGCGGCGTGATGCCCAGCGACATGCCGGCCAGTCCGCGCTGACGCCCGCCCAGCTTGCCCGCGATGGCCCGCAGCGCCGAGCCGGCCGGGGACTGCGGGTCGGTCAGGACGACCGGGCGGCCGTCGTCGCCGCCCTCGCGCAGCCGCACGTCGATGGGGATCTGGCCGAGCACCGGCACGGTCGCGCCGGTGGTGCGGGTCAGGCCCTCGGCGACCCGCTCGCCGCCGCCGCTGCCGAAGACGTCGACCATCTCGCCGCAGTGCGGGCAGGGCAGCCCGGACATGTTCTCGATGACGCCGACGATCTTCTGGTGGGTCTGCACGGCGATGGTGCCCGCCCGCTCGGCGACCTCGGCCGCCGCCTGCTGGGGCGTGGTGACCACGAGGATCTCGGCGTTCGGGACCAGCTGCGCGACGGAGATCGCGATGTCGCCCGTGCCGGGCGGCAGGTCGAGCAGCAGCACGTCCAGGTCGCCCCAGTACACGTCGGCCAGGAACTGCTGCAGCGCCCGGTGGAGCATCGGTCCGCGCCACACGACCGGGGCGTTGCCCGGGGTGAACATGCCGATGGAGATGACCTTCACACCGTTGGCTGAGGGCGGCATGATCATGTTCTCGACCTGGGTCGGACGGCCGTCCGCGCCCAGCATCCGCGGCACGCTGTGGCCGTAGATGTCGGCGTCGACCACACCGACCTTGAGGCCGTCGGCGGCCATCGCGGCGGCCAGGTTCACCGTCACCGAGGACTTGCCGACGCCGCCCTTGCCGGAGGCTACCGCGTACACCCGGGTCAGCGAGCCGGGCTGGGCGAAGGGGATCTCCCGCTCCGCCTGCCCGCCGCGCAGCGAGGTGGTCAGCTCGCGGCGCTGCTCGTCGCTCATCACGTCCAGTTCGACGGTCACCGCGGTGACCCCGGCGACCTTCGACACGGCGGTGGTCACCAGGTTGGTGATGGTGTCCCGCAGCGGGCAGCCCGACACCGTCAGGTACACGCCGACCCGCACCGCGCCGTCGTCCGCGATGTCGACCGACTTGACCATGCCGAGGTCGGTGATCGGCTTGTGGATCTCGGGGTCGTTCACCGTCGCGAGCGCGGCGCGCACCGCGTCGGGCGAAGGGGAGGAGCCGTACGCTTCGGTAGCCATGCGTCGATGGTACGTCCCGCACCGTGCCCGCAGGACCCCCGGTGGGCGGGTTCACACGGCAGCGGGACGCCCCCGGCGGTCACTCCGCCTCGGCACGCTGCCGCTGGTCGATGTCCTTCAGCAGCTCCTGCAGTTCGGAGCGGATCCAGTCGCGTGTGGCGACCTCTCCCAGGCCGAGCCGCAGCGCGGCCACCTCGCGGGTCAGGTACTCGGTGTCGGCGATGCTGCGGTCGTTCGCCTTGCGGTCCTGCTCCAGGTTGACCCGGTCGCGGTCGTCCTGCCGGTTCTGCGCCAGCAGGATCAGCGGGGCGGCGTAGGAGGCCTGAAGCGACAGCATCAGGGTGAGGAAGATGAACGGGTACGAGTCCCAGCGCAGGTGGCGGGGCGCCAGCGCGTTCCACGCCACCCACGCGATGATCACCACCGTCATCCAGACGATGAACCGCCCGGTCCCCAGGAAGCGGGCGATCTTCTCCGACAGCCGCCCGAACGCCTCCGGGTCGTAGGAGGGCAGGAAGCTGATCCGCGGTACCCGCGGCTGGTCGAGGCGGACGCGGGGGCGCTCGTCGCTCACTGCGCCGCCTCGTGCAGCTCCGTCTCGCGCCAGTCCTCCGGCAGCAGGTGGTCCAGGACGTCGTCGACGGTGACGGCGCCCAGCAGCGATCCGCTGTCGTCGACGACCGGCACGGACACCATGTTGTACGTCGCGAGGAAGCTGGTGACCGCCGGCAGCGGGGTGTCCGGCGACAGTGGTTGCAGGTCGCTGTCGAGGAGCGCGCTGACCAGGGTGAACGGGGGGTCGCGCAGCAGCCGCTGGAAGTGCACCGTGCCCAGGTACTTGCCGGTCGGGGTCTCGTCCGGCGGCCGGCAGACGTACACCTGGGCGGCGAGCGCGGGGGACAGGTCCGGGTTGCGGACCCGCGCCAGGGCGTCGGCGACGGTGGCGTCGGGGCGCAGCACGATCGGCTCCGTGGTCATCAGACCGCCGGCGGTGCGCTCCTCGTACGACATCAGCCGGCGCATGTCGGCCGCCTCGTGCGGCTCCATCAGTCCCAGCAGCCGCTCCTGCTCCTCCTTCGGCAGTTCGGCCAGCAGGTCGGCGGCGTCGTCCGGGTCCATCGCCTCCAGCACGTCGGCGGCCCGCTCCTCCTCGAGCTTGCCGAGGATCTCCACCTGGTCGTCGTCCGGCAGCTCCTCCAGAACGTCGGCGAGGCGGTCGTCGTCGAGGGCCGCGGCGACCTCGGCGCGGCGCTTGGGCGACAGGTGGTGCAGGACGTTCGCCAGGTCGGCCGCGCGCAGCTGGTCGAAGGTGGCGAGCAGCGCCTCCGCGCCCTGCGCGTGCTCGTCCAGCGCGAAGCCGGTGACCGCGGACCACACCACGGTCAGCGTCTCTCCGCTGCGCCGCAGCGGGCCGCCCTTGCCGCGGCGCACGAA
This sequence comes from Streptomyces sp. PA03-1a, assembly GCF_033792805.1. Classification (NCBI taxonomy): domain Bacteria; kingdom Bacillati; phylum Actinomycetota; class Actinomycetes; order Kitasatosporales; family Streptomycetaceae; genus Streptomyces; species Streptomyces sp. PA03-1a. The sequence goes on along the minus strand of NZ_JARAVO010000274.1, from coordinate 6,821 downwards.
GGCCTTGTCGATCTCCCAGTCGCGGCGCGCCGCGAGGCGCACCATGGACACGTCCAGCACGGTCACGTCCTCGCCGGTCTCGACCAGCGTCACCCGCTGGTCAAGCAGCTCGCCGAGGACCAGGGTCTCGGTCGGGCGCTGTTCGAAGCGCTGCATGTTGACGACACCCGTGGTGATCACCTGACCGGACTCCACGCCCGTCACCCGCGTGATCGGCAGGAAGATCCGGCGCCGGCTGACGACCTCCACCACCAGGCCCAGCACACGCGGCGGCCGGCCCCCGACCCGCAGCATCACGACCACGTCCCGGACCCGGCCGACCTGGTCGCCGTTGGGATCGAAGACCCGCACCCCGGAGAGGTGCGAGACGAAGACCCGGGAGGTTCCCGCTGGCATGCCGCCAGGCTAACGCCGCCCCCGCCCCCCGGGCGCGCGGTAATGCTCCACGGGGGCTTCGCACCGCGTTCACAGCCGTTCACCCGGCCAGCGGTACGCTGCGGTAGCTTCGGCTCCGCTTCGCCGCCGCCCTCGTGTGACGGGTGCGTACAACTGCAGGAGGAAGAGAACACGTGATCCCCGGCCGCAGGTCAGCCGTCCTCGTGAGCCTTCTGGGCGCGGTCCTGGTGTTCGCCGGAGCGACAGGGTGCGCGGGCGATCCGGACGCGGGGACCAACGGTGTCGGCAAGCTGCCGCCCGGGACCATCGAGAAGCGCGCCCGCACCGCCGCCGCCGCGGCCGACACGGTGCGGTTGTCCGGCACCGTCATCAGCAAGGGGCGTACCTACGCGCTCGACATGCGGCTGCGCGGCAACGGAGGCCTCGGCGAGGTCACCTCCGACGGCAGCACCTACGAACTGCTGCGGGTGGGCGACGACCTCTACCTCAAGGCGGGCGCCGGCTTCTACGGCGACCAGGTCGGCGCCAAGCTCAAGAACAAGTACGTCAAGGTGCCCGCCGGGGACCCCACGTACGACCAGTTCAGCGGCTTCACCGACAAGGAGGTGCTGCTGGAGGGCCTGTTCGTCCTGCACGGCGAGCTCGCCGTCGGGGACCACCGCTCGGTCGGCGGCGTCCGCACCATCGCGGTCACCGCGGACGGCGGCAACGGCGGCACGATCGACGTGTCCCTGGAGGGCAAGCCGTACCCGCTGCGCTACGAACGCGCGGGCGGCGCCGGCACCCTGACCATGGCCGACTGGGGCAAGGACTTCACGCTGCGCGCGCCGGACGAGGACGACGTCGTCGACTACGGCAAGGCCGTGACGCAGTAGGCCCGGGGCTCAGGCCCTCTTGCGGCGCCGCAGCAGCAGCTTCGGCAGACCGGCCGGGATCGGGTGGCGGGTGGTCGCGGCCGTCGGCACCGGGGCCGCCGCGCCACTGGCGTCCGTCATCGCGCCGGGGCGCTCCAGGGGCTCGTCGGCGGGCTCCAGGCGCAGCACACGGCACTCGCGGGCCCAGCGTCCGGTCATCGTCTCCGCGTCCGGCGCGTTCAGCCGCTTGCCCTTGAGCTCCTCCACCGCGGCCGTCCACGCCTCGCCGTCCGGGCGCAGCTCGGTGACCCGGACCGGGAAGACGACCAGCCGGCCGCCCTTGTCCTTGCTGCGGACGGTGACCGTGGCGGTGCCGCCGTCGGTAAGTCCGGGCCCGGGCAGCGGCTGCTCGCCGGGGCCGCCGCCGACGACCACCACGGCACCGTCGACCCAGGCGTGCCACAGGGCCTGACCGTCGGCCCAAAGCAGACCGGACTTCTTCACGGCCTCCTCGATCAGGGCCTGGTCCAGCTGCGGCTGCGTCACGGTGTCCGTCATGCGCCCAGCCTATGGCGTGGGCCGTGCGGGCCGCCGCCGTGGTGCCGCACACATGGTGAGACGACAGGAGCTCGGGGCCCGGACGGGCCTTACGCTAAGGAGGCCACCGTCCCACCGTGCCCCGAGGAGCCACCGCGTGTCCGCCGCGCCGTCCGCCAGCACCACGCCCGCCGTACCGAAGGCGGACACCGACTCCGGCGCAGCCCCGCACGGGAAGCCGCCACTGGACTTCGCGCTCCTGGCCGTCGCCATCGCCGGCGTCTCCCTGTCCGCGCCGCTGATCGCCGCCACCGCCGCGCCCGCGCTGGCCATCGCCTTCTGGCGGAACGCCATGGCCGTGGGCGTGCTGAGCCCGTTCGCCTGGCTGCGGCACCGGCGGGAACTGCGGGGGATGGGCCGCCGGGCGTTCTGGCTGTCGATCGCGTCCGGCCTGGTGCTGGCGCTGCACTTCGGGCTGTGGCTGCCGAGCCTGACCATGACCTCGGTCGCGTCCTCGACGGCGCTGGGCACGACGACGCCGGTGTGGACCACCCTGATCCTGTTCATGCGCGGCCACCGGCCGCCGCGGATGGTGTGGCTGGGCTCCGCGCTGGCGGTCGCCGGCGTGGTCCTGCTGACCGGCGTCGACCTGTCGCTGTCACCGCGCGCCCTGGTCGGGGACGCCCTGGCGCTGGGCGGCGGCATCGCGGCGGCGGGGTACGTCCTGCTCGGCGCGGAGGTGCGACGGACCGTCAGCACGACCGCGTACACCTACGTCTGCTACTCCACCACGGCCGTGGCCCTGCTGGCCGTCTGCCTGGCCTCGGGCTCGGCGCTCGGCGGTTACGACGGCGGCACCTGGGCGAAGCTCGTCGCCCTGACCGTGGCCGCGCAACTGCTCGGCCACAGCCTGCTCAACCGCGTGGTGCGCGGGCTCGGGGCGTCGACCACGTCCACGGCGATCCTGCTGGAGACGCCGGGCGCCGCCCTGGTGGCGGCGGTCTGGCTGGGCCAGACCCCGCCCGTGGCGGCCTACCCGGCGCTCGCGGTGATCCTCGCCGGGCTGGCCCTGGTGATCCTGGCGGACCGCAGGAAGGCCTAGCCGGCTCGGGCCTACAGCCAGCCGTTGCGGCGCAGGATGCGGTGGATGGCGAGGCAGATCCCGCCGATCGCGACCAGCACCATCGGATAGCCGTACCGCCAGTGGAGTTCCGGCATGTGCTCGAAGTTCATGCCGTACACGCCGCAGATCATGGTCGGGACCGCGATGATCGCCGCCCATGAGGTGATCTTGCGCATGTCCTCGTTCTGCGCGACGGCCGCCTGGGCGAGGTTGGCCTGCAGGATGGAGTTGAGCAGGTCGTCGAAGCCGACCACCATCTCGTGGACGCGGGCGACGTGGTCGGCGACGTCCCGGAAGTACTTCTGGATCTCCGGGTCCACCACGCGCATCGGCCGCTCGCTGAGCATCTGCATCGGGCGCAGCAGCGGGGACACCGCCCGCTTGAACTCCAGCACCTCGCGCTTGAGCTGGTAGATGCGCCCCGCGTCGGTGGCCCGCGGGGACTTGCCCTGGGCGGAGAAGACGTCGATCTCGACCTCGTCGATGTCGTCCTGCACGGCCTCGCTGACCGCCAGGTAGTCGTCCACGACCTGGTCGGCGATGGCGTGCAGCACGGCGGAGGGGCCCTTGGCGAGCAGCTCGGGGTCGTCCTCCAGGCGGTGCCGCAGGGCGCGCAGCGAGCCGTGGCCGCCGTGCCGGACGGTGATGACGAAGTGCCGGCCGGTGAAGACCATCACCTCGCCGCTCTCCACCACCTCGCTGGTGGCGGTGAGTTCGGCGTGCTCGACGTAGCGGATGGTCTTGAAGACCATGAAGAGCGTGTCGTCGTAGCGCTCCAGCTTCGGACGCTGGTGGGCGTGGACGGCGTCCTCCACGGCCAGCGGGTGCAGTCCGAACACCTCGGCGATCTCCGCGAACTCCCGCTCCGACGGCTCGTGCAGGCCGATCCAGACGAAGCCCTCGTTGCCGCCACGCACCTTCTCCAGGGCCTCGCGCGGCGAGATGTGGTCGCTGCCGCGGCGGCCGTCCCGGTAGACGGCGCAGTCCACGACCGAGCTGGGCACGGCGGACGAGGTGCGGGAGCGGTCCGGGCCGTAGTCGTATGACGTGCTGCTCTTGCGCAGGGCGGGGCGGACGACTGCGCGCAGGTCGCGGATCATCGACATGGCAAGCTCCTTCACGGACTGGCCGGGCTGAAATGCGGATCAGGGCAGGGTGATCACCGTTGATCACTGCGCAGTTCAGGGAGCTCTTCCGGAGGCGGCAGGGCGGACCCGGGCAGGCCGTTCGAGCGGACACGCGGCGCCGTCACGCGCTCGTGCTCGTGCTCGTGGAGAATTCGAGAATCCCCGTCGGTTCCGTGGTTCTTTGGTTTCACGCCCGGGTGACCGGGTACGGAACGCGGGGGATCAGGAGGGTTGCCGGGCGGAAGAGCTGCCGGTACTGCACGGTCGACTAGGATCCATTGCAGCCCCACCTCCTCCGGCCGATCCCCGCTGGGGGAAAATGGCACGCCTCTACCGGCGTAGCCGACGGCCCACCTTATCAGGCGCCTCCTGCGCGAAGCCGCGGCTTTGCACGTTCCATACGCGCTCTATGCTCACTTCATGGTCGACGTACTGGGGCTCGTTGAGGCGCGGCTGCACATGGCCTTCGGTGAGCCGGACGCCCGCGCCGCGGTCACCTTCCTGGGCACCGAACGGATCGAGGTGCTGCGCTTCCGCGAGGGTGAGCTGCTGCGGTACGTCACCCTGGGCATGTCGCGCGCACCGATGAACGACCCCGTCACCGTCGTCGCGGACCCGGTGCGCGGCCCGCGCGCGGAGCTCGTGCTGACCCTGCGCGGCGGGCGCGGCGCCGACACGGACAAGGTCCTGCGGCCGCTCGCCGTACTGGCCGCCAGCCCCCAGGTCGAGGGCGTCGTCGTCGCGCCGGGGAACTCGCTGGACGTGAGCGAACCGCTGTGGCCCGGGGCGGCGTTCTCGGCCGTCCTGGTCGCCGAGCCCGGTGGTCTGGTGGAGGACCTGGAACTCGACGACCCGATGGACCCGGTCCGCTTCTTCCCGCTCCTGCCGATGACGGCGAACGAGGCCGCCTGGAAGCGGGTGCGCGGCGCCGGGGCGCTCCAGGAGCGCTGGCTGCAGGCGGGCACCGACCTGCGCGACCCGCAGCGCGCGGCGGTCCCGCTGACGGACTGAGCCCCGGCGGTCGGTGACGCCCCCTCAGCGGTCCCCGAGGGACCACCGCCGGGCGACAGGTGTGACCGGCGGGGGAGGTGTGCCGTGCGGCGACGCCACGCGTCGAACTCGGACGGGTGATCGTCCTTGACGCGGGCACGCCGCCGGAGGACCGTGGGGCGTTATGAGGGGCGAACCCAGTTGCCCGAAGTGCGGTGGCCGGGTCCGAGCGCCCGGGCTCTTCGCCGACTCCTGGCAGTGCGACGAGCACGGCGCCGTGTATCCGTTGCAGCCTGTCGTGCCACCGAGCGTGGAAGCCCTCGGCGTGGTCGTGAGCCGGTCGCGCGTCCCGGTGTGGATGCCCTGGCCGCTGCCGGTGGGCTGGCTGTTCACCGGCGTCGCGTCCGCGGGGGACGACCGCAGCGGCGGACGGGCCACGGCGGTGGCGTGCTCGGGTCCGGGGCCGCTCGGCGGGCAGGGCGAGATGGTGCTGGTGGCGGAGGAGCTCGGGGTCGGGCTCGGGGCGAGGTTCGCCGGGATCCCGGGGCCGGACCCCGGTCCGGCGATGTGCATCGGCAAGCCACCGGCCGCCAAGGTGATCGCGGCCGGGAGGCCGACCGGCCTGTGGCATGTGAACGGCACGCCACCGGACCGCGCGGTCTTCGCGGGCGAGTCGTTCGGGCTCTGGCTCTGGGCGGTCGTGTGGCCGGAGGAGTCGGGCCTGCTCATGTACGACGAGCTGATACTGACCGATCTGCGCGAGGCCGGCGCCGAAGTCGATCTCGTACCGTGCGGGGCGCTCTCCCCTCGCCTGCTCTCCTGAGATTCACAGGTTGTCCGGGCAGTTATCCTGGTAATCACAACCCCTGAATCCGTCCGAGCACCGAGCGCCTGGAGTGACCTGCGTGCGAATCGATCTGCACACCCACTCCACGGCCTCCGACGGCACGGACACCCCCGCTCAGCTGGTCCGGGCCGCGGCCGCGGCCGGACTGGACGTCGTCGCCCTGACCGACCACGACACGGTCGGCGGCTACGCCGAGGCCGAGAAGGCGCTGGCCGAACTGCACGCCGCGGGCGCAGCGGCGCCGGTCCTGGTCACCGGGGCCGAACTCTCCTGCCGCATCGACGGGGTGGGCCTGCACATGCTCGCCTACCTCTTCGACCCGCAGGAACCGGAGCTCCACCGGGAGCGCGAGCTCGTGCGCGACGACCGGGTGCCCCGCGCCATGGCCATGGTCGCCCGGCTCCGCGAGCACGGGGTGCCGGTGACCTGGGACCGCGTCGCCGAGATCGCCGGCGACGGTGCCGTGGGCCGGCCGCACATCGCCCAGGCGCTGATCGAGGCGGGACTGGTGGACAGCATCGCCGAGGCGTTCACGCCCGAGTGGATAGGGCCGGGCGGGCGCGCCTACGTCGAGAAGCACGAACTCGACCCCTTCGAGGCGATCCGGCTCGTCAAGAACGCGGGCGGGGTGACGGTCTTCGCCCATCCCGCCGCCGTCAAGCGCGGCACCTGCGTGCCCGAGGGCGTCATCCACGACCTGGCCGCGGCCGGGCTCGACGGCATCGAGGTGGACCACATGGACCACGACGAGCCGGCCCGTGCCCACCTGCGCGCCCTCGCCGCGGAGCTTGGACTGCTCCCCACCGGGTCCAGCGACTACCACGGCACCCGCAAGACCGTCCGGCTCGGTGAGTACACCACCGACCCCGAGGTCTACCGGGAGCTCGTCGGCCGGGCCACCGGCGCGGCCGACGAGCTCCCGGTAGACCTCGGGGTCGGTGGTGTAC
>NZ_JARAVO010000273.1:0-12003 GCF_033792805.1 Streptomyces sp. PA03-1a | reverse complement strand
AAAAAAAGTGGTCTTACGGGTTGTAGAGAGGTTTGTGGGGCTCGGAAATGGGTAGAAGGGACTGCGGTTGTAGTCGATGGCGATGACGAGGTCGAAGTCGTGCCAGTGCGACCGGGACCACGACCGCGGCGCGGCGAAGGCGGACGAGTGGTGGTACGGGAGCCTGGCCTGCGGCTCGGGCAGGACACCGCCCGCGTCCGAGAGCGTGAAGACACCCACGGGGCTCTTCTTGTCCCCCTCGTGGTGGTCGGTCGTCCAGCCGTCCTTGCCGTTGTGCCCGGACCACGAGCGCTCGCGCTTCCACAGGTCGCCCTGCCGGGTGTACAGCACGATGGTCGAGTCGGCGGATCCCGCGGCCTCCCCGTACACCGCGACGACCTGGCGGGAGTCGGCGGGGACGCGGGAGCGCAGCGCGGGGCCGACGCCCGGTATCCCACGCGTGGCAGCCGCCTGGGTGGCGCGCGGCGGCTGCTTCACGGCGTGCCCCGACGTGTCCCGATGCTCCTCCGCGCCACCGGCACAGCCGACGAGCAGCACAAGCGCCGCCGCGACGGCCACCGTCCCCGCCCCACGCCTCACTCGAACCGCCCCTCTTCCCTGAAGTCGCGTTCCATCTTCGCACCCTTCGGTGAGGACGGATGCGGACCGTGTCCCGTTCCGCCCCGCCCCGGAAAAAACGGGTTGAATTCGTCACCTCGGTGACGCGACGCTGGCACGTCTCCTCCCACCCCAGCATCGATGTCGGGACGTCATGTCGCTACGCGCTCTCCCCCATGCCGACCCGGGTGTCCCCGACACCCGCTCCGGCTTCCGTTTCCTGCTCTGGCTTGAACGGCGCCAGATCGGTGGCCAGATCAAGGCCACGCTGTGGGGCACCCTCCACATGGCGGCCGTGGCCTGCTTCCCGGCCGCCGTCGGCATCGCCGTGCAGGCCGTCGTCGACGGCTCCGGCGGACGGCTCGCGCTCGCGGGCGGCCTGATCCTCGCCCTGGGCGCGGTGACCGCCGTCGGCGACACCATGCTGCACCGCACCGCCGTCACCAACTGGATCTCCGCGGCCGCCCGGGTGCAGCTCCTGCTGTCGCGCAAGACCCTCGAACTGGGCTCTCTGCTCACCCGGCGGGTCGCGGCGGGCGAGGTCGTCGCGGTGAGCACCGGCGACGTCGAGAAGATCGGCTGGTTCGTCGAGGCGCTGGCCCGCTTCGCCTGCTCCCTGCTGGCGACCGTCGGCGTCACCGTCGCCCTGCTGGTGTACCGGCCCGAGCTGGGGCTGATCGTGGCCGCGGGTGTCCCCGTACTGGCCCTGGCCGTGCTGCCGTTGCTGCCGCACGCGACGCGGCGCGCCGACGAGCAGCGGGCCAAGGCGGGCAAGGCCACGGAACTCGCCTCCGACACCGTGGCCGGACTACGGGTGCTGCGCGGCATCGGCGGCGAGGAGCTGTTCCTGTCCCGCTACCGGCGGGCCTCGCAGGAGGTCCGCAGCGCCGCCGTCCGCAACGCCCGGATGTGGGCGCTGATCAGCGCCGTGCAAGTGGCCCTGCCCGGCCTGCTGCTGCTTGCGGTGACCTGGTACGGCGCGCGGCTGGCGCTGGACGGACGGATCACGGTGGGCGAACTGGTCACCGTCTACGGGACGGTGGTCTTCCTGCTGTTCCCGCTGCGGGGCTTCGAGGAGATCGCGATGGCGTACTCCTTCTCCCGGCCGTCCGCCAAGCGCGCCGCCGCCGTGCTGACACTGCGGCGGGACACCGCGGGCGACGACGGCGGAGTCACGGCGGGCACGGGACCGCTGCCGGCGGGCGACCTCCACGACCCGCTGACGGGGCTGCTCGCCCCGGCCGGGGAACTGACCGCCGTGGTGTGCGGGGACCCGGACGCGGCCGGTGCCCTGGCCGACCGGCTGGGCGGGCACAGCCCGGCCGGGACCGGGGACGTCCCCTCGGTGCTGCTCGGCGGAACGGCGCTGGACGACCTGCCGCTCGCGGCGGCCCGCGCGGCCGTGCTGGTCCAGGACAAGGACCCGGTGCTGCTGTCGGGAACGCTGACCCAACTGCTGGACGTGCCCGCCTCCGGCCAGGTCACCGCGGCCGAGGCCCTCGCGGCGGCGCAGTGCGGCGACGTGCTCGACGCACTGGCCCAGGCCTCGGTGGACGACTCGGGGGACCCGATGCGCTCCCGCATCACCGAGCGCGGACGGTCCCTGTCCGGCGGCCAGCGGCAGCGGCTGGCGCTGGCCCGGTCGCTCGTCGCCGATCCGGAGGTCCTGGTGCTGGACGAGCCGACCAGCGCCGTCGACACGCACACCGAGGCCCGGATCGCCCAGGGCATCAGGCTGCTGCGCGCCGACCGGACGACGGTGGTCCTCACCTCCAGTCCGCTGCTGCTGGACCGCGCCGACCGGGTGGTGTTCGTCGAGGACGGCACGGTGCGCGCGTCCGGCACGCACCGCGAACTGCTCCGGTCCGACCTCGGCTACCGCGCGGTGGTCACCCGCGAGACCGAGCAGGCCCCCGAGGAATCCGCACGTCTCGAGAAAGCCGAGGAAACCGCATGATCGGCGTGAAACCGCCGGAATACGACCCGGCCGCGCCACGGCACGTGACGACCCTGCCGGTGGGCTCGCCCGCCACGGTGCGCGGTTACGTCGGCGAGCTGGCCCGGCGGCACCGGGGTGCGTTCGCCGTGCTCGTCTCGGTGAACACCGTCGCCGTCGTCGCCTCGATGGTCGGCCCCTACCTGCTGGGCGGCCTCGTCGAGGACCTGGCGGCGGGCCGCCGCGACCTGCACATCGGACGCACCATGGCACTGTTCGCCGTCGCGCTCGCCGTGCAGACGGTGTTCGTCCGTGAGGTGCGGCTGCGCGGCGCGATCCTGGGCGAGCGGATGCTGGCGGACCTGCGCGAGGACTTCCTCGTACGGTCCGTGGGGCTGCCCCCCGGCGTCCTGGAGCGGGCGGGCACGGGCGACCTGCTGTCCCGCATCACCACCGACATCGACCGGCTGTCCAACGCGATGCGGGAGGCCGTACCGCAGCTGGCGATCGCCGTGGTGTGGAGCGGCCTGCTGCTCGGCGCGCTGACGGTCACCTCGCCGCCGCTGGCACTGGCGGTGCTGGTGGCCGTACCGGTGCTGCTCGCCGGCTGCCGCTGGTACTTCCGGCGCGCACCGCGGGCGTACCGATCGGAGGCCGCCGGCTACGCGGCCGTCTCGGCGGTCCTGGCGGAGTCGGTGGACGCCGGGCGCACCATCGAGGCGCACCGGCTCGGCGACCGCCGCGAGGAGCTGTCGCGCATCCGCATCCGCCAGTGGGTGGCGTGGGAGCGCTACACGATGTGGCTGCGCAGCGTGCTCTTCCCGGTGATCAACGTGACGTACATGCTGATCCTCGCGGCGGTGCTGCTGATCGGCGGGACGCTGGTCCTGCACGGCCGCGTGACGGTGGGCGAGCTGACGACGGGCGCGCTGTACGCGCAGATGCTGGTCGACCCGATCAACCTCATCCTGCGCTGGTACGACGAGCTGCAGGTGGCCCAGGTGTCGCTGGCCCGGCTGGTCGGCGTCCGGGAGGTCGAGCAGGGCGCCGGGGACGAGCGGGTGGCGCCGGACGGCCGCGACGTCCACGCCGACGAGGTGCGCTTCGGCTACCGCGCCGGCAGCGACGTGCTGCACGGGGTGAGCCTGCGGGTCCGCCCCGGCACCCGGCTGGCCCTGGTCGGCCCGTCGGGGGCGGGCAAGTCGACGCTGGGGCGGCTGCTGGCCGGGATCTACAGCCCGCGGGCCGGCGAGATCACCCTGGGCGGCGCCCAGCTGGCCCGGATGCCCGCGGAACGGGTCCGCGAGCACGTGGCCCTGGTCAACCAGGAGCACCACGTCTTCGTCGGCACGCTCCGCGACAACCTGCTGCTGGCCCGCGCGGGAGCGGGTGACGACGAGCTGTGGGCGGCGCTCACCGCGGTCGACGCCGAGGGCTGGGCACGGGCGCTCGACGACGGCCTGGACACCGAGGTCGGCTCGGGCGGCGCCGCGCTGACCCCGGCCCAGGCGCAGCAGGTGGCGCTGGCGCGACTGGTCCTCGCCGACCCGCACACCCTGGTGCTGGACGAGGCCACCTCGCTGCTGGACCCGCGCGCGGCCCGCCATCTGGAACGGTCGCTGGCCCGTGTGCTGGACGGCAGGACCGTGGTGGCCATCGCGCACCGGCTGCACACCGCGCACGACGCGGACCTGATCGCGGTGGTCGAGGACGGCCGGATCAGCGAGCTGGGCAGCCACCACCAGCTGGTGGAGGCCGACGGCGCCTACGCCGCCCTGTGGCGGTCCTGGCACGGTGAGGCCGGAACCCGTCCGTGGTGATGCGCGTGGCCCCGGCCGTCCTGCGACGGCCGGGGCCACGGGGGTGGCGGGGGCGGCGGGCTCAGCCGCCGAAGATGCCGAGTGCCCCCAGCGCGCCCAGTCCGCCGGCGGCGAAGAAGATCGGCGTGAGCACCTTGATCTCGACCCAGCTGCCCGCGCGGAACCGCATGGCCTTCGGCGGGCCCAGCGGGAACCAGCGCTTGCGGCCGATCGGGATGGGCCACAGGATCGGGCAGCCCGAGACGGTCAGGGCGTCGCCGATGCAGTGCACGAGGGCGCCGAGCACGATGGGGATGCCGATCCACAGGTACTGCTGCCCGGGCTCGGTGAACAGCCAGCCCTTGCCGTTCTCGGTGCCGTCCAGCACGTCGGCCAGCACCCAGGCGCTGGTGGCGCCGAGCAGCCACACCAGGATGTCGCTGGAGACCCGGGCCTGCCGCCACAGCAGTCCCTCGACGGCGAGCACGGCGTGCACGAACAGGATCGCCAGGACCCCCCAGCGCCCGCCGTACACGGCGATCAGCGAGGCGCCCCCGCCGATCGCGACGGCCCACACCCAGGTATGGGTCAGTGTGCGGTGACCACCGGAACGGCGCGGGTCACCGGCCTTGCGCGTGGCCTTGTAGGTCGCGTACGAGAGCTTGTCGATGATCTCGCAGAACCACCGGGAGACCGGCCCGAAGGCACGCGATATCGTGGCCGCCTTGTGGTCGAGGTCGGGGGCGAGGGCGGCGCCGGCACAGATCAGTGCGCCGACCACGAGCGTCGGCCAGGGCATCGGGTGGTCGAGCGCGGCGGCGAGTGCTCCCACCCCCAGCCATGCCGCCGCTCCGGAGATAGAGTGCGCCGGTCCCATCATGGTGTGCCCCGCCCCTTTCGACCCGCCTGCAGGCGGAGTTGACGCGTAATCGACGGCACACCATACCGCCGGTCGATCTTCCTCCGTACCGCCGGTTCCTCCCCTGGTCCCGGGGACAGGCAAGATGGGGGTGTGACCCTCATCGATCAGCTGCCTGCAGAGCCCGATCCCGACGCCCTCTTCGAGGCCTTCTCGTCCTGGGCGGAGGGCCGGGGCATCTCCCTCTACCCCGCTCAGGAGGAAGCGCTGATCGAGGTGGTCTCAGGGGCGAACGTCATCCTGTCCACCCCCACCGGCTCGGGGAAGAGCCTGGTCGCGGCCGGTGCGCACTTCGCCGCGCTCGCCCGGGACGAGGTCACCTTCTACACCGCCCCGATCAAGGCGCTGGTGTCGGAGAAGTTCTTCGACCTGTGCAAGCTCTTCGGCACCGAGAACGTCGGCATGCTGACCGGCGACGCCTCCGTCAACCCGGACGCGCCCGTCATCTGCTGCACGGCGGAGGTGCTGGCGTCGATAGCGCTCCGGGACGGCAAGGACGCGGACATCGGCCAGGTCGTCATGGACGAGTTCCACTTCTACGCCGAGCCGGACCGGGGCTGGGCGTGGCAGATCCCCCTGCTGGAGCTGCCGCAGGCGCAGTTCCTGCTGATGTCGGCGACGCTCGGCGACGTCACGCGCTTCGAGAAGGACCTCACCCGCCGTACCGGCCGGCCCACGTCCGTCGTGCGCTCGTCGACGCGGCCGGTCCCGCTGTCGTACGAGTACCGGCTGACCCCGCTCACCGAGACGCTGACCGAGCTGCTGGAGACCCGCCAGGCCCCGGCCTACATCGTGCACTTCACGCAGGCGGCGGCCGTGGAGCGGGCGCAGGCGCTGATGAGCATCAACATGTGCACGCGCGCCGAGAAGGACGCCATCGCGGAACTCATCGGGAACTTCCGCTTCACCACGAAGTTCGGCCGCAACCTGTCGCGTTACGTCCGGCACGGCATCGGGGTGCACCACGCCGGCATGCTGCCCAAGTACCGGCGCCTGGTGGAGAAGCTGGCGCAGGCGGGCCTGTTGAAGGTCATCTGCGGCACGGACACCCTCGGTGTCGGCGTCAACGTGCCCATCCGCACGGTGCTTTTCACCGCCCTCACCAAGTACGACGGCAGCCGCGTCCGTGTGCTGCGCTCCCGTGAGTTCCACCAGATCGCGGGCCGCGCCGGGCGGGCCGGCTTCGACACGTCGGGCTTCGTGGTCGCCCAGGCGCCGGAGCACGTGATCGAGAACGAGAAGGCCCTCGCGAAGGCCGGCGAGGACCCCAAGAAGCGCCGCAAGGTGGTGCGCAAGAAGGCGCCCGAGGGCTTCGTCGGGTGGACGGAGAGCACCTTCGAGAAGCTCATCGCCTCCGATCCCGAGCCGCTGACCTCCCGGTTCCGGGTCACCCACGCGATGCTGCTGTCGGTCATCGCCCGCCCCGGCAACGCCTTCGACGCGATGCGGCGGCTGCTGGAGGACAACCACGAGGACCGCAGGTCCCAGCTGCGGCACATCCGGCGGGCCATCGCGATCTACCGCTCGCTGCTGGCCGGCGGGGTCGTGGAGCGGCTGGACGAGCCCGACGAGGAGGGGCGCATCGTCCGGCTGACGGTGGACCTGCAGCAGGACTTCGCGCTCAACCAGCCGCTGTCCACCTTCGCGCTGGCCGCGTTCGAGCTGCTGGACCCGGACTCGCCCTCCTACGCGCTGGACATGCTGTCGGTGATCGAGTCGACCCTCGACGACCCACGGCAGATCCTCGCCGCCCAGGAGAACAAGGCGCGCGGCGAGGCCGTCGCCGCCATGAAGGCCGACGGGGTGGAGTACGAGGAGCGGATGGAGCGGCTCCAGGACATCTCCTACCCCAAGCCGCTGGAGGAGGTGCTGTCGCACGCCTACGGCGTCTACCGCAAGAGCCACCCGTGGGTCGGCGACCACCCGCTGTCGCCCAAGTCGGTCGTACGCGACATGTACGAACGGGCGATGACCTTCACCGAGTTCGTCTCCCACTACGAGCTCGCCCGGACCGAGGGCATCGTGCTGCGCTACCTGGCCAGCGCGTACAAGGCGCTGGAGCACACCGTCCCGGACGACCTGAAGTCCGAGGACCTGCAGGACCTGATCGCCTGGCTCGGCGAGCTGGTCCGTCAGGTCGACTCCAGCCTGCTGGACGAGTGGGAGCAGCTCACCAACCCCGGGGAGATGACGGCCGAGGAGGCCCAGGAGCGGGCCGACCAGGTCAAGCCCGTCACGGCCAACGCCCGGGCCTTCCGGGTCCTGGTGCGCAACGCCCTGTTCCGCCGGGTGGAGCTGGCCGCGCTGGAGCGGTTCGGCGAACTCGGCGAGATGGACGCCGGGTCCGGCTGGGACGCCGACGCCTGGGCCGAGGCCATGGACGCCTACTGGGACGAGTACGAGGACCTGGGCACCGGGCCCGACGCGCGCGGCCCGAAGCTGCTGCAGATCGAGGAGCGTCCCGACGAGGGGCTGTGGAAGGTCCGCCAGACCTTCGCGGACCCCGACGGCGACCACGACTGGGGCATCTCCGCCGAGATCGACCTCACCGCCTCCGACGAGGAGGGCCGCGCGGTGGTCAAGGTGACGGCCGTGGGCGCGCTGTGACCGCGAGGACGAGCACCCGCACGAAGGAGCACGCCCGATGACCAACCCCGCCGAGCGGCTGGTGGACCTCCTCGACCTGGAGAGGATCGAGGAGGACATCTTCCGCGGGCAGAGCCCCCAGGAACGCCTCCAGCGGGTGTTCGGCGGACAGGTGGCGGGCCAGGCGCTGGTCGCGGCCGGGCGCACCACGGACGGCAGCCGTCCGGTGCACTCCCTGCACGCGTACTTCCTGCGCCCGGGGCGCCCCGGGATGCCGATCGTGTACCAGGTGGAGCGGATCCGCGACGGCCGCTCCTTCACGACGCGGCGCGTGGTCGCGGTGCAGCAGGGCCGGACGATCTTCAACCTGACCGCCTCCTTCCACGTGCCGGAGCCCGGGTTCGAGCACCAGCTGCCGATGCGCGAGGTCCCGGACCCGGAGAGCCTGCCGAAGCTGAGCGACGAACTGCGCGAACACCTTGGCGAACTGCCCGAGCAGTTGGAGCGGATGGCGCGACGGCAGCCGTTCGACATCCGCTACGTGGACCGCCTGCGCTGGACCGCCGAGGAGATCGAGGGCGCCGAGCCGCGCAGCGCGGTCTGGATGCGCGCGGTGGGCCCGCTCGGCGACGACCCGCTGGTGCACACCTGCGCCCTCACCTACGCCAGCGACATGATGCTGCTGGACGCCGTGCGCGTACCGGTCGAGCCGCTGTGGGGGCCGCGCGGCTTCGACATGGCCTCCTTGGACCACGCGATGTGGTTCCACCGGCCGTTCCGTGCCGACGAGTGGTTCCTGTACGACCAGGAGTCCCCCGTCGCGACCGGCGCGCGCGGCCTGGCCCGCGGCCGCATCTACGACCGCGAGGGCCGCCTTCTGGTCTCCGTGGTCCAGGAGGGGCTGTTCCGGAAGCACGGCGGCTGAGGGTCCCGGGAGCCGGTGCCCGTCGGGTACCGGTTCCGGTTCCGGCTCCGGCGCCTGGGGCCTCCTTGCGCCGACCGGGCCTCAGCGCATGCGGAAGACCGGTCCCTTGGGCGTGAACGGAAGGCGGGCGTCCCGGGGGATCAGGAAGGCGTGTTCGCGGCGTATCCGCAGGACGTCGCAATCGCCGTCCGTGATCAGCAGGACCGGGGCCGCCGGCGGGAAGTCCGGGGCGCGCTGGAGGAGGTCGACACCGGGCTGCAGCACGGTTCCGCCACGGCCCCTGACGCGTACCCGGTGGGCGATCTCGGTCACCGCCAGGTAGCCCGCGTCGAAGGGGGCGGCGTCGCAGAACACCACGCGGGCGGCGGTCACGTCACGGGCGGTGGCGTAGGACGCGATGGCGCCGAGCGCCTTGCCGAGCAGCGCCCGGCTCATGGACCCGGACGTGTCCAGCACCACGCCGAAGGTGCAGCGGGCCACTTCCTGCGGCGGGTGGCTGCGGCCGGCCCGGGGGATGTCCGGTGTGGACGCCTGCCGGCGGGCCGGACGGGCGAAACTGCGCACCGCCTCGGGACGGGGCACGTACTCGTCGAACCAGCGGGCGAGCCTGGCGTCCCACGGCAGCGGTGGGTGGGACAGCGCGCGGATCTCCTCGACGAGTCCGGCGGGCAGGAGTCCGCGCTCGCGGTGGTGCAGTTCGAAACCCTGGAGCAGCCCGCGCCGGTAGAACTCGTCCAGGTCGACCCACGTGGGGGCGGTCTCCCCGGGTCGCGGCAGCGGCTCCCCGAGCACGTCCCCGAGGCCCTTGCCGCGCAGCGTGGCGAGACGGCGCAACCGCCGCTCGTCCCGCGCGATGCGGTCGTAGACCTCTTCGCTGGACAGTCCGGCCAGGGCGGGGTCGTGCAACAGCCCCTCGGGCATCTGCCCGACGCCCATCTCCAGCAGCCAGCCGTTGATCACATAGTCGGCGGCGACGTTGAACAGGTACGGGTCCCGGCCGCCCCGGCGGTCGCCGTGGCGCAGCGCGGCGTGCAGCATCTCGTGGGCGAGGATGAACCGCCATTCCTCGTCGGTGAACCGGCACAGAGGGTTGAGGTAGATCTCCCCCGCCTCTGCGTTGACCGCCGCCACCGAGATCCGCTGGGCGCGGGCGAGTTCGGCGTCGGCGACCAGAGTCATCCCGGCGGCGATGCCGCCGAGCAGCGGGTAGGAGGAGACGAACCAGCTCAGGGCGCGCTCCCAGGGACGCAGCGGGCGCCGCGCACCGGTGAGCTCCTCGCGGCGGCCTCCGGCGACGTCCATGGCCGCCGACATCGTCCGGGTCAGGGCGCTCGCGAAGGCGACGGTCCAGTCCTCCGGCGCGCTCCAGGACGGTTGCCAGGGGTGGAGCACCTGGTCCGGCTGCGGGCCTGCGGTGCCGCACGCCGCGAACCCGGCGGGGATGCCGTCGCGGCGCCAGCGTGCGGCCAGTTGTTCCTCGTCGCCGTCCGGGAACACCGGGGGCAGCGCGACGGGCGCCCGGCCCACGGGGAAGGTGTCCAGGAAGCGGTTGACCACCGCGCAGCGGGCGGCGACGTCGAACCGGTCGGGCTGCTCTCGCGGGCCCCTGGCGGCCGGTACGTGCCCGAAGCCCAGGTGCAGGAGGCAGTGCGCCAGCACCCATGCCCACTCCTGCGGGTCCGCGCGGCGCAGGGGGTCGGCGTGCACGATGCCGTTGGAGGTGACGGAGGCCCAGCCGTCGCGAGGGTGCTCCTCGCACTCCTCGCTGCGGCACAGACGGCCGTTGACGGCGGAGAGCGCGGCGAGGGCGGTGTTGCGGCGCAGCAGGTCGACGCCGGCGGCGAACGCCTCGGCCGCGGGGTCCTTGCGGGGTGCCGACCGCGCCCGGGACCTGTCGCCGCGCGCGCCGCTCACCGGCGCGCCTCGACCAGGCGCGGCATGTCGCGGGCGGCCTCCAGCAGGAACCAGGAGGGCAGCACCGGGTTGTCGTCGTCACCGTCGGCGATCACGGTCTGGGCGACCTCGACCGAGATCTCCGCCAACTGCACCAGCAGCGACTTGGCCCGGTAGGCCATCTGCCGCACGGCCGGGGAAGCGTGCTCCCGCTGCGCCGGCAACTCCTTGATCAGACGCCCACGGAAGGAGTCGGCGAGGTAGTAGAGCAGGTCGCGGTCCTCGATGCGGCGCGGCCAGGAAGCGTCCCCCTTGAGGATGGCGTCCAGCCCGTACGAGTGCCGCACGATCTTGACGTAACCGCAGAAGGCCGTGGCGTGCGCCGGGGTGAGCGTCCCGTAGGCCAGCACCTTCAACGTCTCCTCGTCCAGGGCTGGTCCGAAGGAGTGCAGCGCGTCGGAGAGCATGTGCCAGGCGCGCGGGGTGGAGAACGGCTCCTCGGTCTTGGGCGGCGCGGACCACAGCTGGTCCGGCCGGTCGGTGAGGTGGTCGGTGATCCACGGATGGATACCCGCGCCCGCCGCCCAGACCAGCCAGTCCGCCGCGGAGGCCCGCAGATGGACGTGCGCAAGCCGGTTGACCAGGGCGGATGCCATCGGCCGTGCCAGCGCGTTGTCGGTGGCACGGTTGCCCGCACCGATCACGATGCTGCCGGGCGGCAGCTCGTACGAGCCGATGCGGCGGTCGAGGATCAGCGAGTAGAAGGCCTTCTGGACATCGGGGGTGGCCGCGTTCAGCTCGTCGAGGAAGAGGCAGTACGGCTCGTCGCGGGCGATCGTCTCCGGGGGGCAGAAACGCGAGCGGCCGTCGACGATCTGCGGTACGCCGATGAGGTCCTCCGGAGCCAGCTGCGTCCCGATGAGACTCACGCAATCCAGTCCCAGAGAGTCAGCGAACTCCCTGACCAGGGAGGACTTCCCGATGCCCGGGGCGCCCCACAGGAAGACCGGGCGGACGGTGGCCAGGTTGAGCAGCAGCTCGGGCACCTGGGAAGGCGAGACGGTGACAACACCCTGCAAGCGCGGGCTCCTCGGAGATGAAGGGGATGGCGGGCACACGACGGCGCCGGCCGGCCCGAGCAGTCTCACCCCTGTCGCCGCCCCGTCGCACCTGCTTTTCGGTGCATCGTCGGCCTCGCACTCCACCGCGCCCGCCCTCGACGAGTCGATCGGTCACGACGTCGTCATCACCGCCTGGTGGCACGCGGTGTGAGGGGCTTGTCCCGTCACCCCAGTCCGAGGAGGCGTCGCCAGCGGCTGCGCGGCGCCGTGGGCGGAGGGGGAGGCGG